>JAHCJE010000160.1 GCA_026128865.1 Phycisphaeraceae bacterium
CGACGCGCCGGGTGGGGCTGTTGGGGTCGGCCAGTTCGGGGTGCGCGGCTTCGAGGTCCGCGAGTTCCCGCAGCAGGCGGTCGAACTCGGCGTCGGGCATGATGGGGCGCGTGTCGACGTAGTACGCGCGGTTGGCGCGTTCGAGGAGGCTCCGAAGTTCCGCCGCTCGGCGCGCCGGGTCACGAGCGCTCATGCCGCCATCGTACTCGCCCGCCGCCGTTCGCCGCGTGCCCCGCGTATGCTGCCCGCATGACGGCCCGGATCATCGACGGCCGCGCCCTCGCGGAGGCGTACCGCGCCCGGATCGCCGGGCGGGTGGCGGCCGCGCGAGCGGCGGGGGCGCGTGTCCGGCTCGACGCCGTGCTGGTCGAGTCCGGGGACAGCGCGGCCCGGCTCTACGCGGACAACCAGAAGCGGACCTGTGAGGCGCTCGGGATCGAGTACCGGCTGCACCTGCTGCCGGGCACGGCGGGCTTCGACGAGATCGCGGGGCGCGTGCTGCTGCTGAATCTCGACGAGGCCGTGTCCGCGATCATGGTCCACATGCCGCTGCCCGAGGGCGTGGACGCTTACCGCGTCCAGCGGCTGATCGCGCCGGAGAAGGACGTGGAGGGCGTGAACCCGGCGAACATCGGGAACATCGTCTACGGGCGATCGTCGCTGGCGCCGTGCACCGCGCTCGCCACGGTCCGCATGATCCAGCACACCGGCGTGGAGTTGCGGGGGCGGGTGGCGGTGGTGGTCGGGGCGAGCGACGTCGTGGGCAAGCCTATCGCGGTGCTGCTCATGCGCGAGGATGCGACGGTGGTCTCGTGCAACAAGTGGACGCCGGGGCTGGAGGAACTGTGCCGTGGCGCGGACGTCCTCGTGGCGGCGGCCGGAGTGCCCGGGCTGATCCGGGGCGAGATGGTGAAACCCGGCGCGGTGGTGATCGACGTGGGCGTGAACCGCGTGCAGGGTCCGGACGGCACGATGCGGACGGTCGGCGACGCGGATTTCGACGCGGTGCGGGAGATCGCGGGCTGGATCAGCCCGGTGCCGGGCGGGGTCGGGCCGATGACGGTGGCGATGCTGCTCACGAACGTCGCGCAGGCCGCGGGCGGCTGGTCCGATGCCGATTCAGGGGCTGCGATATCCCCCCCGTAGGGGCATTGACCCGGACGGCGGGTGGGGCTTGAATTGCGGGAACCCCCGTCGGGGGGAATGGAGATGCGATGAACGCTCTGACTCTCGGGCTTCTCCCGAACATCGGCACGTGGGAGATGCTGCTGATCCTGGCGATCGGCCTGCTGCTCTTCGGCCGCCGCTTGCCCGAAGTCGGCCGCAGCCTCGGCAAGGGGATCGTCGAGTTCAAGAAGGGCCTCAAGGGCATCGAAGAGGACATCGAGCACCAGACGACGGCCCCACCCGCCAAGTCGCCCGAGTCCATCCGTCCCCCGCTGACGAGTGGGGGGGAGGACGCCCGCGTATCGCACAGCCAGCCGATCGAACAGGCGGCGGCCAAGCCGGCCGAGTGAGCGGCCGCGGCGGATCGGGTACGATCCGCGCATGCACTCGCTTCTCCTCGCGTTCGTCGCCGCCGTGACCTCGCAGCCCGACCTGCCGATCGTCGAAGTCCGCTCGGACAACACGGTGATCGACCGGTCCTGCCGGGTCGTGGTCCCGGAGGGCGTCGTGATCTCCGACGCGGACGGCAACGGCGTGATCCACATTCGCGCGAGCGGCATCACGGTCGAGTTTGCCGAGGGGGCGGCCCTGCGAGGATCGGAGGCGGATGCGCCGTGGGACGAGCACGCCGGCATCGGCATCCGCATCGACGGGCAGTCCAACGTGACTCTGCGCAATGCCCGCACCCACGGCTTCAAGATCGGCATCTGGGCGACGCACGCCGACGCCCTGACCGTTGAAGGGGCGGACGTTTCCGACGGCTACGCGATGCGGCTGCGGTCCACGCCGCAGGCCGAGGACGGGGGCGACTGGCTCTGGCCGCACGAGAACGACAGGCACCAGTGGATGGAGCGCTACGGCGCGGGGCTGTACGTCGAGCGGTCGTCGGGCGTCACGATCCGGGACTGCTTCGCGCGCCGGCGGCAGAACGGCATCATCCTCGACCGCGTGACGGACTCGCGCGTGTTCGACAACGACTGCTCGTTCCTGTCGGGTTGGGGCCTGGCGATGTGGCGGTCGAGCGACAACGTCGTCACCCGCAACGCCTTCGATTTCTGCGTGCGCGGCTACTCGCACGGCGTGTACAACCGGGGGCAGGACTCCGCGGGCATCCTCGTCTTCGAGCAGTGCTCGCGCAACGTCTTCGCCGAGAACTCGGCCACCCACGGCGGCGACGGGTTCTTCGGGTTCGCCGGCAAGGAAGCCCTGGGCGAGAACCCCGGGCCGGAGGGCTTCTCCGTCGAGCGGGCCGGGTGCAACGACAACCTGCTCATCAACAACGACTTCTCGTACGCGCCCGCGCACGGCATCGAACTGACGTTCTCGTTCGGCAACCGCTTCATCGGCAACCGCCTCGTCGAGAACGCGATCTGCGGCGTCTGGGGCGGGTACTCGCAGGACACGCTCATCGCCGTCAACCACGTCGAGGGCAACGGCGAGATGGCCTACGGCCTCGAGCGCGGGGGCGTGAACATCGAGCACGGGGCCAACAACCTCATCCGAGAGAACGTCTTCCGCAACAACAGGTGCGCGGTTCACCTGTGGTGGGACGACGACCAGCACCTCTTCAGGACGCCCTGGGCCAAGGCCAACCACAAGGGCTGCGCCGAGAACGTCATCATCAAGAACCGCTTCGAGGGCGACGACCTCGCCCTCCACCTGCGCGACTGCCAGGGCACGAAGGTCGGCGCGAACCTGATGGAGGGCGTCAAGCGCGAAGTCGATGCGACGCCCGGCTCCGAGCCTGAGGAAGTGCTCGTCACGATGGACATCTTCTCGCCGCCGGAGTACCCGGCGTTCGGCGAGCGGAGGCCGGTCGGCGCGCGCGAGCGCCTCGCCGGACGGCGGAACATCGTGATGGGCGAGTTCTTCCCGTGGGATCACGAGTCGCCGTTCGCCCGGCGCGGGACCGCCGACACGGGAACCGTCTACGAGGTCTTCGGCGGGAGCGATGCGCTCTCGGTCGTGCTCAACGCCGACAAGGTGATGTTCACGTGGGAGGAGCCGAGGGACGGCGGGCCGAACCGATTCCTGCTCGGCGCGCCTGCGGGCGTCCATCCCTACGCGATCACGATCCGCGACGGCCCGTGGAGCGAGCGCTTCGAGGGCACGATCGTCAGCGCGCTCTGGAATGTCCGCGTCTTTCCGTGGACGATCGACCCGCGCGAGGACCTGGAGGGCTGGCGGGCCGAGGCTCAAGGCCCGGAAGCGATGGAGGCGACGGCCAACGCCCTGCAACTCAAGTTCGCCCACGGCGGGCCGCGCAACGTCGGTCTCTCGGACGAGATCACCGCCTCCGGCCCCGGCCCGGACCGGTTCGGCGTCATCGCCTCGACGCGGCTCAAACTCTCCGCCGGGCGCTGGCGCGTCTCCACGCTCAGCGACGACGGCGTCCGCGTCATCGTGGACGGGAGCATCGTTCTGGAGAACTGGACCTGGCACGGGCCGACGCGCGACAAGGCCGAGTTCATCATCGACCGGGAGCGGATCGTGGAGATCATCGTCGAGCACTTCGAGATCGACGGCTACGCGGTCCTGACCTTCGACGTCGAGCCGGTCCCCTGATCCCGTTGCCGCCCGCCGGGGCGGGGCTAGACTTGCCCACGGCCGACGGCGAGGTAGCTCAGCTGGTTTAGAGCGGCGGATTCATAACCCGCAGGTCGAGGGTTCGAGTCCCTCCCTCGCCATTCCGGAACCCGAGATCGCCGCCGGACGAGCGACGGCGACGCACCGACCCCGGAATCTGCACCGCCGCCTTCGTGTTCACTGTTCGCTGTCCTACGGGCAGCCGGCGTTCCAGGTGTTGAGGAAGCAGACGAAGTCGAGCGTGTTGACGAGTGTGTCGCCGTTGCAGTCGGCGGCCGGGTCACCGGCGACGTAGCGGTTGAGGTAGCAGAGGAAGTCCAGCGTGTTGACGTTCCCGTCGCCGTTGCAGTCGGCGTAGCAGGGCGGCTCGCACTCGCCGAGTTGATGGACAAAGAGGTCTCCATGCTCGTTGGTGTCTCCCTCAACCAGGTTGTCGGCAAAGCTGTCGAACGCGATGTGCCGGCCATCCGCGGAGATCCACGGCACCCCGCTGGGGGCGTTCCCCTGCTCCCCCGAGGAGGAGACGCTGACGCGAGTGGTCCGGCCGGTCTGACGGTCGTGCACAAAGACGTCCCTCGCATCGTTGGTGTCGCCTGGAACCAGGTTGCCTGCGCGGGTGTCGAACACGACGAGTCGGCCGTCTGCCGAGACTGATGCGGAGTTGGATGTGTCTCCCGCGGCCTGTTCCCCGAACGAGGAGACGTTGACGCGCGTGGTCTGCCCCGTCTGCCGGTCGTGCACAAAGATGTCCCGCACGCCGTTGGTGTCGCCGGGTACGAGGTTGGTGGCATCGCTCTCGAAGACGACGACGGTTCCATCCGAGGAGATCCAGGGGAAGAAGCTGCCACCGTTCGCCTGCTCCCCGGAAGAGGAGACGCTGACGCGCGTGGTCTGGCCGGTCTGCCGGTCGTGCAGGAAGATGTCGCTCGCCCCGTTGGTGTCGCCGGGTACGAGGTTGGTGGCATCGCTGCGGTAGACCACGAACCGCCCGTCGCCGGAGAGTTGCCCCCACACGCTCGCGCCGTTGGCCTGCTCCCCTGAGGAGGAGACGCTGACGAGCGTGGTCTGACCGGTCTGGCGGTCGTGCACGAAGATGTCCCGCACGCCGTTGGTGTCACCCGGGACGAGGTTGGTGGCGTCGCTCCGGAACGCGACGAACCGTCCGTCGGCGGAGAGGCCGGGAGTGCCGCCGGCGCCCGCGTTGCCGTACTCGCCCGTGGAGGAGATGTTGACGAGGGTCGTCTGGCCGGTGAGCCGGTCGTGGACGAAGATGTCGGAGTCGTTGTTCGTGTCGCCGGGGACAAGGTTCGAGGCAAAGCTCCAGAACGCGACGATCCGGCCATCGGCGGAGATGTTCGGCTGCCTGCTCTCGGCGTTGCCGACCTCCCCGGTGGAGGAGACGCTCACGAGGGATGTGCTCCCGGTCTGTCTGTCACGCACGTAGACCTGCGGCTGGCCATTGGCGCCGGGCGCAAGGTTGGTCGCGTGGCTGGTGAACGCGACGAAGCGGCCGTCGGCTGAAACCGAGGGCAGGAACGACATGCCATTCCCCTGCTCGCCCCCGGATGAGATGCTGACGCGGGACGTGACCATGCCGGGGTCGGGCGCGCTGAACCTGCTGATGGTGAGGTAGCCGGGGCCGAAGCCGCTGTCCCCGGACTGGACGCGGAAGCCGATCACGTCGCCCGCGCTGACGGGGATGGAGACGCTGCCGCTCTTGATGTCGCTGTCATTCTGGGCGAGGAAGAAGGGGACGCCGTTCAGGAGATACCAGCCGGAATCCCAGTCGGCCTCGTCGTTGGAGTCGTAGGACCAGTCGAACTCCCACGCGCCGCCGACGAGGACCGTGATGGTCATGTCCGTTTCAGCAAAGGCACCGGAGTTATCGTCGTTGCCCACGACAGTCACGGAGTCGGGAGCGTCGCTGGTATCGACGTAACTGTTGCCCGGCGTGACGTACGACCAGTTCGCGGGGGCATACTGGCACGAGAACTGGGCCTGCGCCGCGCCGGCGGCGGACACAACGAGAACGGCAACCGTCGCCTTGATCATGATGCCTGACCCTTCACGATGGAACCGCTGAGCGATGGCACAACAACGCATTGTGAACGATCGCCCGAGCAGGTGACCTCTCCTCCACTGCCTGAGAGCCCGCGAGTATACGGGGAACCGACTGGTCCTTCCATGGGCCTTCCATGGGGATGGTCGGCGTTTGGCTACCTGCTCCGGCGGGGCGGAGGAGTGTCCGGGGAGTTCGCCGTGGCGTCCTCGATCCCTCCGCCCCTCCGGGGCGGGGTCGAAGGAACGAACCCGCTTCCACGGGTTGCGCGGCGGCGGGCGTCGCCGCGCC
>JAHCJE010000161.1 GCA_026128865.1 Phycisphaeraceae bacterium
ACAGACGACGACGGGGAGCGGGCGGTCGCGGACAGGGTTGTCGATCTCGATGGGCGGGATGTTGACGTTGAGGCATTCGTGACGGCGCAGCCGTGCGGCGGCAAGAATCAGTTCGACAACACGGCGCGCATGGATCGCGGCCGTGTGGAAGTCCGGCTCGCCCGCGCGGAGCATGAGTGAGAGAGCGATGGAGGGCACGCCGAGGAACGCGCCTTCAAGGGCGGCCGCGACCGTGCCGGAATAGATGACGTTCACGCCGCAGTTCGCGCCGGCATTCAGGCCGCTGATGACGAGGTCTGGGCGAGAGGGCCGTCCGTCGTCGTCCGTGCCGAAGCGCTCGGGCCAGATGCTGCCGATGGCGAGTTTGACGCAGTCGGCGGGGCGAGCATCGACAGCGACTCCGCGCATGCCCTCCGCGGCTTCGACCTCGCGGACCATGATCGGCTCGTGGAACGTGACGCCGTGGCTCGTGGCGGACTGGACGGTGAGCGGGGCGACGGGAAAGACCTCCGCGGGCACACCGTCGGGCGCGCGGAGCGGGCCGCCGACGGTGCCTCGCCGGTCAACGAGTGCGTTGTACAGAGCGACGATGCCGGGGGCGCGGATGCCATCGTCGTTCGTGAGCAGGATGCGCATGGAGAGAGAGTAGGGAGAGAGGGAGCCTCGACATCCGACGAGTCGCCGAGGACGAACGTACGAACATGAGGTGTGCGGCTCGTCGCACGTGGCACGCCGACCGTAGACTCTTCCCATGCGTCGATCGCTCCAGCAGGCCCGCGACGCCCTCGACCGGCTCCTCGCCGACGTAGACGCCGTCGAGCGCATCGCCCGCGCCGCCGCCCTCGTCGCCGAGCGGTTCGGCGCGGGGGGCAAGGTGCTCGCCTGCGGGAACGGCGGCTCGGCCTGCGACGCCATGCACTTCTGCGAGGAACTCACCGGCCGCTTCCGACACGACCGCCCCGCCCTCCCCGCGATCGCCTGCATCGACCCCGGCCACATCACCTGCACCGCCAACGACTACGGCTACGAGCGAGTCTTCAGCCGCTGGGTCGAGGCCCTCGGGCGCGAGGGCGACGTCCTCTTCGCGCTCAGCACCAGCGGCAACTCCGAGAACGTCGTGCGGGCGGTCGAGGCCGCGCGCGATCGGGGCATCTCGACCGTCGCGCTGCTCGGCGGCGACGGCGGGCGGCTCCGCGCCCGGTGCGACATCGAGTGGATCGTCCCCGCCGACACCAGCGACCGCATCCAGGAACTGCACATGCTCATCCTGCACTGCATCGTCGAGGGCGTCGAGCGGGCGCTCGCCGGCGAGTGACCGCGGTGCGGCAATGGGGGGCACGCCATGAACGAGTCCGGGCAGGAGCGAGCGGCCGTCCACGATCCGATCGGCCGGCGCGTCATCGGCGCGGCCGTTGTCTCCCTGGCCTACGGCGCGGTCTGGTGGTTCGGGTTCTTCCGTCCGCTCAACCCGTGGGTGAACGGCGCGATCATCGCCACCGTGCTGCTCTGCACGCTGCCGCCGGCCCGCGTGCGGTCGTTCGTGGGCGCGGCCGCCCTGCTCGGCCTCGCCGCCGTCATGCACTTCGAGGTGCGCCACACGCTGATGGCGATCGCGCTGGTCGTCTTCGCCGCGCTGTCGCTGGCAGACGGCGTGTACGACTTCCGCTCCCGCGGCCGCCGGGGCTGACACGCCTCAGGCCCGCTGGCGCAGCAGGTCGCGGATCTCGCGCAGCAGCGTGACGTCCTCCGGCGGCGCGGGGGGCGGCGCGGCCTCCTTCTCCTTCTCGAAGCGCCGCTTCGCCTCGTTCATGGCCTTGATGACGATGAAGAGCGCGAGGGCGACGATCAGCAGGTTGATGAGCGCGTTGATGAACTCGCCGTAGCCGATCGTGACCGCGGGCGTCGTCACCGCCCCCGCCGCGTCGGCGACCGCCTCGCGCAGCACCAGCCGCTTTTCCGCGAAGTCCACGCCGCCCATCGCCAGGCCGATCGGCGGCATCAGCACTTTGTCCACGAGGGCCTTGACGACGCCGGTGAACGCTACGCCGATGACGATCCCGACCGCCATGTCCACGACGTTGCCGCGCAGCGCGAACTCACGGAACTCTCGGATCAGAGGCATGGGAATCTCCTGTGGTGGTGCGTTCTCTCCCCGAACGGGGCGGCCCGAGTCTACCGGCGCGCGAAGCAGGCCGCGTAGAATGCCCGAGCCGGGGGCGACCGGTCGTCCCGGACGGCGGCCGGCGGCACGATCCGAGACCAGAGGAACGCGAGATGCCCTATTACATGAAACTCGGCGAGTTGCCCGCCAAACGCCACGTCCAGTTCCGCAGGCCCGACGGCGCGCTCTACTCCGAGGAACTCTTCGGCACCGACGGCTTCGTCGGCCCCACCAGCACCCTCTACCACATCCACCCGCCCACGCAGGTCTCCGGCTGGAAGACGCTCTACGTCACGCGCCCCGAGTACGTCGAGTGCGAAATCATGCGCATGCGCCACCTGAAGACGACGCCCATGAAGCCCAAGGGCGACCCCGTCACAGGCCGGGTGGTCGTGCTCGGCAACGCGGACGTCGAGATGGCGATGTGCGTCCCGGCCGAGCAGATGAACTACCACTTCAAGAACGCCCAGGGCGACGAGTGCCTCTTCGTCCACTACGGCTCGGGCACGGTCCACACCATGTTCGGCACGCTCCGTTTCCGTCCCAAGGACTACATCGTCATCCCGAAGGGCACGATCTACCGCGTCGAGTTCAACCCCCTCCGCGACGACGAGCGGCCCGCCGGCCTCACCCGCGCCGATATGCCCCTCGGCAAGTTCGTCGCCTTCGAGACCGCCAACGGCAGCCACATCCTCCCCCCCCCTCGCTACCTCTCGAAGAAGACCGCCCAGTTCCTCGAGCACGCCCCCTACTGCGAGCGCGACCTCCGCGTCCCCGAACTGCCCCTCACCTACGACCAGCGCGGCGAGTTCGAGGTCCGCATCAAGGCCCGCGACTGCGTCCACTCCTACGTCTACGCCTACCACCCGCTCGACGTCGTCGGCTGGGACGGCTGCTACTACCCCTACCTCTTCAACATCGACGAGTTCGCCCCCATCGTCGGCAAACTCCACATGCCCCCGCCCATCCACCAGACCTTCGAGGGCCACAACTTCGTCATCTGCTCCTTCTGCCCGCGCGTGCTGGACTTCCACCCCGAGGCCATCCCCATCCCCTACAACCACTCGAACATCGACTCCGACGAGGTTCTCTACTACGTCGAGGGCAACTACAAGGCCCGCCGCGGCATCGAGTCCGGCTCCATCAGCCTCCACCCCCAGGGCATCCCGCACGGCCCGCACCCCGGCACCGTCGAGAAGAGCCTCGGCAAGACGCACACCGACGAACTCGCCGTCATGTGCGACACCTTCCGCCCGCTCTTTCCCACCAAGGCCGCCCTCGAACTCGACGACCCGCACTACCCCGAGTCCTGGCGGGCGGATCACCACGCCCCGGGTGAGAAGCGCGACGACGGCGGCGCGACGAACGTCTGGACCTGACGCCTCGGCGCGTGCGGGCGCGGTAGGATGCCGACACGCCAACCCAAGGAGGGCCGAGCCATGAGCCTGCCGCTGTTCCAGGTCGATGCGTTCACGGGGCAGACGTTCCGCGGGAACCCGGCCGCCGTGGTGCTGCTCGACGCCTGGATCGGCGACGACGTGATGCAGGCGATCGCCCGCGAGAACAACCTCTCCGAGACAGCATTCGTCGGGCCGGCGAGCCAGCCCGGCGCGGACTACGCCATCCGCTGGTTCACGCCCACGACCGAGGTGGACCTGTGCGGGCACGCGACGCTCGCCTCCGCCCACGTCCTCTTCAACCACCGCGGGCACACGGGCGACCGGGTGGTCTTCGAGAGCAAGTCCGGCCTGCTTCCCGTGGCGCGAGACAACGGCACGCTCGCCCTCGACTTTCCCGCCTGGCACGCCGAGCCGGCCGCGATCACGAACGAACTGGTCGAGGCGCTCGGGGCGCGGCCCAGCGAGTGCTACCGCTCGCGGGACATCCTGGCCGTGTTCGAGTCGAAGAAGGACGTGCTGGGACTGCGCCCCGACTTCAAGCGCATCGCCGCCCTGAACGGCCACGGCGTGATCGTCACCGCCCCCGGCGCGGGACACGACTTCGTCAGCCGCTTCTTCGCGCCCGGCCTCGGCGTTGATGAGGACCCCGTCACCGGCTCCGCCCACTGCACGCTCACGCCGTACTGGTCCAAGCGGCTCGGCAAGCGATCGCTGACCGCCCACCAGGTCTCCAAACGCGGCGGCGAGATGCGCTGCACGATGAACGGCGACCGAGTCCGCCTTGCTGGTCGGGCGGTGACCTACCTGGAAGGATCGATCCGCGTGCCGAACGCGGGTTGATCGGCGGCTCGAGGTCACGGGCTTGGAATGAGGATCGTGCGGCCGTTCTCGGCGTCGCGGGTGCCGGCGATGCACTCGACGACGACGGCGGCGACCTGCTCCGGCGTGAGGCAGGCGCGCGCGGGCAGGTCGCTCGGCGTGAACATCGACCGCAGCATCGGCGTCTCGACCGCGCCGGGCGCGACCGAGAACGCGCGAAGCCCGAAGCGCTCGCCCTCGACCGCGCAGGCGCGGGCGAGGGTGTTCAGCGACGCCTTGGCCGCGCCGTAGACGCCGAGGCCGGGGAACGGATCGACCGACGCGACGCTCGAGACGAAGACGACGCAGCCCCCCCCCTGGCGCTCGAACAGCGGCCACGCGGCGGCCGTCAGCCACGCGGGGCCGAGGGCGTTGACCTCGAACGTGCGCCGCACGTCGTCCGCCGAGTGCTCGGCGACGGTGCGCAGTTCCGCGATGCCGGCGTTGCTGACGAGGGCGTCGAGGCGCCCGAAGGCCGAGACGGCGGCGTCCACAGCGCGGGCACACGCCGCCGCTTCGCCCACGTCCGCGCTGTGCGCCCGCCACGCGATGCCGCGCTCGCCGGAGAGCATCGTGCCGGTCTCTTCGAGCGCGGCGGTTCGCCGCCCGACGAGCAGCAGCCGGTAGCCACGCGCGGCCAGTTGCACCGCGATCGCACGCCCGATGCCCGATCCCGCGCCGGTCACCAGCGCGACGGGTCCGTGGTTGGTCGTCATGGCTCTCCCCCTGCGGCTCAGCCGGTGAGCGCGGCGTCGGCGCGGCGCACGGCGCGGCAGAACGCCTCGATCTTCGCGTGATCCTTCACGCCGGGCGACGACTCGACGCCGCTGGAGACGTCCACGGCGTAGGGGCGGCAGGCGGCGATCGCCTCGCCGACGTTCTCCGGCGTCAGGCCGCCGGCGATGATGATGGGCTTGCCCTCGCCACGCATCAGCGGCGCAAGGGCGCGCCAGTCGAAGGCCTCGCCCGTGCCGCCCGCCGAGCCGTCCACGAGGATCGCGTCCACTTCCTCGACGGCGTCCCAGCGTCTCAGGTCGCGTTCGATGGTGTCGGCGCAGAAGCGGACGGCGCGGATGACGCCGGGGCCGCAGTCGCGCACGAGGCTCTCCGGCTCGCTCCCGTGCAGTTGCGTCCACGCCGTCGGGCACTGCTGCTCGATCTCGAGGAACTCGTCGAGCGTCGCGTCGCGCAGCACGGCGACCGTCCCCACCATCGGCGGCAGGCACGACATGATCTCGAACGCCTCGTCCGGCGCGATGTATCGCGGCGTGCCGCGGACGAAGACGAACCCGACCGCGTCCGCGCCCGCCTCGGCGGCGGCGAGCGCGGCATCAAGGTCGCGGATGCCGCAGACTTTCACGCGGGTTCGTGGCACGGGGCAGGACCTTTCAGGGAGCGATCACAGAAGAGGACGGAGGATTGAACGCGAAGGGCGCGAAGACGGCGAAGGGATCGGAGGGACGGGCGAGTCCAAGCATAATCCGATTGCGTCACTCCGTCACTCCCTCACCCGAGTTCTTCGAGCAGTTCGCGGGCCAGCGTTCGTTCCTCGTCGTGGGCGAGCGCACCGTCCAGCCCCTCGAGGAGCGTGCGTGCCGCCACGGGGTCGTTCAGATAGCGTGCGTTGATGAGCGCGAGCATGAG
>JAHCJE010000162.1 GCA_026128865.1 Phycisphaeraceae bacterium
CCGACGCACTGACCGCGCTGCTGCTGGGGCAGGCGCAGAAGTAGCGGCCGCGCTGCCCGGCCGCGTGCTTCGTTGTCAGGCCGCAGGCTCGGCCGCGCCCACCTTCTCGAACACCAGGCTCTTCCCCCGCGCGTCGGCGAGGATGCGGTCGCCCGCGGCGAACTCGCCCGCCAGAATCCGGCTCGCCAGCGCGTTCTCGATGCGCTGCTGGATCGTCCGCTTCAGCGGGCGGGCGCCGTAGGCCGGGTCCCACCCCTCCGCGGCCAGCAGGGCCTTGGCCTCGGCCGTCAGTTCGAGGTCCATCTCGCGCTCGCGCAGCCGCGCCCGCAGGCGTTCCAGTTGGATGTCCACGATCGACGCGATCTGCTCGCGCTTCAACTGGTGGAAGACCACGATCTCGTCGATCCGGTTCAGCAACTCGGGCCGGAAGAACTGCTCGCGCATCCCGACGTCCAGCCTTGCGTCCATCCGACCGCGCCGTGCGATCTCCTCCGCGCCCAGCCCCTCCGCCGAGAAGTCCGCCCCCGGCCCGCGCCGGATCAGGTCGCGCACCGCGGCCTCGACCTCCCAGTCCTCAGCGCCGCGCTCGGTCATCTCCTGAATCTTCTGGCTGCCCAGGTTGCTCGTCATCACGACGATGGAGTTGCGGAAGTCCACGGTGCGTCCCTGCCCGTCGGTGAGCCGCCCGTCGTCGAGCATCTGGAGCAGGACGTTGAAGACGTCCGGGTGCGCCTTCTCGATCTCGTCCATGAGCACGACGCAGTACGGCCGGCGACGCACGGCCTCGGTCAGCGCGCCGCCCTCCTCGTAGCCCACGTACCCGGGCGGCGCGCCGATCATGCGCGCGACCGCGTGCTTCTCCATGTACTCGCTCATGTCGATGCGCACCAGCGCCTCCTCCGTGTCGAAGAGGAACTCGGCCAGCGCCTTGCACGTCTCGGTCTTCCCCACCCCCGTCGGGCCGAGGAAGAGGAAACTGCCGATCGGGCGCGCCGGGTCGCCCAGCCCCGCGCGCGAGCGGCGCACGGCGTCCGACACCGCCCGCAGCGCGTCGTCCTGCCCGACCACGCGCAGGCGCAGGTGCTCCTCCATCCGCGCCAGTTTGTCGCGTTCCGACTCGACCAGCCGCGAGACCGGGATGCCCGTCCAGCGCCCCACGACCTCCGCGATCTGCTCGGCGTCCACTTCTTCCTTCATCAGCGCGTCGCCGCGGGCCTGGCGCTCGTCGATGGCCCGCTCGGCCTCCTCCAGGCGCGCCGCCAGGTCGCGCAGTTCGCCGTACTGGATGCGGGCGGCGGTCTCGAGGTCGCCGCGCCGCTGGGCCTGCTCCAGTTCCGTGCGCTTGTGGTCGATCGCCGACTTGAGCCGCTTGACCTCGTCGTACTGCTTCTTCTCGGCCTCCCACTGGGCGGTGAGCGCGTTGTTGCGCTCGCGCAGTTCGGCCAGTTCACGCTCGACGCGCTCCAACTCCTTCTGGGTACCCCGCACCTCCGGGGCGGCTCCCTTCCCTTCCCCTTCTCTCTTCCGCTCTCCATCCCCACTCTCGATCCTCAACGCCTCGCGCTCGATCTCGAGTTGCATGATGCGACGCCGCAACTCGTCGAGTTCCGTCGGCACGCTGTCGATCTCGATGCGCAGCCGGCTCGCCGCCTCGTCGATCAGGTCGATCGCCTTGTCCGGCAGGAAGCGGTCGGCGATGTAACGATGGCTCAGTTGCGCCGCGGCCAGGATCGCCCCGTCCTGGATGCGCACCCCGTGGTGTGCCTCGTAGCGCTCCTTCAGCCCGCGCAGGATGGCCACCGTCTCCTCGACGCTCGGCTGGTCCACATAGATCGGCTGGAACCGTCGCTCGAACGCCGGGTCCTTCTCCACGTGCTTGCGGTACTCGTCGAGCGTCGTCGCGCCGATGCACCGCAGTTCCCCCCGCGCCAGCGCGGGCTTGAGCATGTTCCCCGCGCTCACCGCCCCCTCGGCCGCGCCCGCCCCGATGATCGTGTGCAACTCGTCGATGAACAGGATGACCCGCCCGTCGCTCGATGTCACTTCGCGCAGCACCGCCTTGAGCCGCTCCTCGAACTCGCCGCGGAACTTCGTGCCCGCCAGCAGCGCGCCCACGTCCAGCGCGATGATCCGCTTGTCGCGCATGCTCTCGGGGCAGTCGCCGTTCACGATCCGCAGCGCCAGACCCTCAGCGATCGCCGTCTTGCCCACCCCCGGCTCGCCGATGAGCACCGGGTTGTTCTTCGTGCGCCGGCTCAGCACCTGCACGCACCGGCGGATCTCCTCGTCGCGCCCGATGACCGGGTCGAGTTTCCCCTGCTGCGCCTTTTCGGTCAGGTCGATCCCGTACTTCTTCAGCGCCTCGAACCCGCTCTCGGCGTCCTGATCGGTGATGGTCTCGACGCCGCTCGCCTTGCGGATCGCCTTCACCGCCTCGAGCAGCCGCCGCCGGTCGAGCGCCAGCACGCCCAGCGCGTCCTTTGCCTTCGTGTTCAGGTCCGCGAGCGCGAGCAGCAGGTGCTCGCTCGAGACGTACTGGTCGCCCAGCGACGTGCGCTCCTTCTCCGCCCGCGCGAGCACTTCCATCAGTTCGCGCCCCGGCGTGCCCGCGCCGCTGCTCGTCGTCGGCAGGCGAGAGAGTTCCGCCTTCGCCAGTTGCGAGAGACGCGCCGCGTCCGCCCCCGCCCGCTGAATGATCGACGCCGCAGGCCCGTTGCGGTCCTCCGCCAGGGCCTGCAGCACGTGCAGGGCCGTGACCTCCGGGTGCGAGGCGGCGAGGGCGGCCGACTGGGCGTCGGCCAGGGCCTGCTGGGCGGCGTTCGTGAGTCTGTCCGGGCGCATGGGAACCCCTCCTTCCTGAGCGGTCTTCTCTCCAATCCAAGCAACCCTCAGGCCCGGCATCCCGCACCGCCAGCCCGTCAGACCGGCCCGGGAGCGGTCGCCCCGGCTTCTCTGGCCCGATTCACTGCCGTTCTGGCACTTTCCTGCCGCTGCCCCAACCCCCTGCTCCTCTGCCCTCTTGCCCGGGCCAAGCCCACCCTTCGTGCTGCATCCACCCCTCGAATCGGGCCGAATACGCCCTCGCGGCCGGCCCGAATTTGACGCCCCGGGGCGGGGCCGGTAGAACACTGCCCGCCGGAAGGAGGCTCCCATGCGTCTGCGCCGTCTGATCGCCGTGTCCGCCGCGGGCCTCTGCGCCGCGAGCCTGGGGGCCTGCTCCCACGGGCCGTCCACGCCCTCGTCGCGCTATGCGGCGAAGATCAGGGCCAACCCGATGCCCGAACTGGCGACGCTCCACCAGCGGCACGTGGACGTGGACAACACGCTCACCGTGATGGCGAACGAGAACGAGCGGATGTTCCTGCAGGATCTGGGTCGTTTCTTCTATACCGATCGCCCGAGCCGCCTGACCCGCGAGCCGATCCCCTGGTGATCGCCATTTCTCGGCTTGTTCCTACTCGAGCGCTGTCGCGATTTCTCGAACGCGGTCGGTGATCGCGCGCCCGCTGCGTGTGACAGCGTACGCGACGCCTGGTGGCGACCCTTCGAACACCGTACGCGAGAGCAGCCCGGATTTGACCGCTGTGCGCAGGGCAGCGGCGAGGGCGCGATCGGTGATGCCGGGCAGCGTGGCACGAATCTCAACGAAACGTCCGCTCCCCTCACCGACCGACCAGATGACGGGCAGTGGCCACTTGCGCAGGCCTGTTTCCTCCAGCCCGCGCACGCGCAGCAATCGCACGAGCGAGACGCAGGCGGGTCCGATCCGCGTGCCTCGCGGCGTGAGCACGAGCTCGGGTCGCAGTGGGTGGCCGTAGCCGGGGTTTCGGCGCAGCCAGCCGTGGGCGGTGGCAAACTCGACCGTTTCACGCAGGGCGGCCCTGCCCACGCCGAGGCGGTGCATCAGGCCGATGAATCGCGCACCGGTTGAATCCCGACTGACGGTTGCCCCGTAGACCTCGGCAAGAACGGGCACGCACCATCGGCGATGGAACAGGTTCACCAACGCCTCAGGGCAACCCCTCACTCTCGCTCCGGACCATGCCATCCGTGGCCCCTCTGCCGACACTCTCCGGGCGTTGCTCTCCGCCCTTGACTCGAAAGTATAGGTACTATACTTTATGACCACTGCCCCCGCAACCCGCGGCGGCCCAACCACGGAGCACACCCATGCCCGGCGCCCCTCGGTACGACGGCGGTCTGACCATCTCCACCCAGGTCAGCAGCCTCGACAAGGCCATCGACTGGTACACCAACGTCCTCGGCATGAAACTCCTTTACCGTGTAGACCACATCGGTTGGGCCGAGGTCGCCAGCCCCGTCACCCGTGTCAACGTCGGCCTGTCGCAGGTCGATCGGCCGAAGGTCGGCGCTGGCCCAGTTCCCACATGGGGCGTTCAGGACATCGACAACGCACGCGCCACCCTCGAATCGCACAAGGTCCGCTTCGACGGCGATACCATCACCATCGAGGGTATGGTCCGCCTGGCCACGTTCTTCGATCCCGATGGCAACGCACACATGCTCTACCAGAGCCTCGCCCGGCAGTAAACTCTCACGCCACACGCGCCGGTCGCGGCATTGCAGGCCCCGTCTCCTCGGAGATCCATATGCCCACGCTCCTCCCCATCCTCCTTTCCTGCCTGATCGTCCCGCAGAGTTCGCATCCCCCTGCCGACCTCGCGGACTTCACGTGGCTCACGGGTGAGTGGCGCGCGGAAACAGAGCGCGGGACGATCGTCGAGACCTGGGGGCGCCCCATGGGCGACGCGCTCCTCGGCATGATGCAGATCACGGAAAGCAACCACGCCCGACTCTACGAGCTCTTCGTGATCGAACGCGACGTTGATGATCTCGTCCTCCGAGTGCGACACTTCAACCGCGGCCTCGTCCCGTGGGAGGCGGAGCGCGATGGACCAATGGCGTTTCCGTTGTTGCGTGCCGAGGACAACCACGCGATCTTCGAGGATGCCGCACGGGACTTTCCCCGCCGGATCGTGTACGTGCGTCGGGGCGATCGCCTGGAGTTCCGCCTCGAACCCGGGCCGGACTCCACCATCGCCGTGCGGGCCTTCAACTTTGCGCGCGTTCCCTGACCCCGTTTCATCACGCGCCGACCCCCCTGCTTTCTCCTGCATACGATCCCCGAACCCCGGGGATGAACACCATGTCCAGCCCGAAAGTGCTCGCGTTTGCCGGCAGCACGCGCCGTGACTCGATGAACAAGAAACTGCTCCGCGTCACAGCCGCGGGTGCGCAGGATGCCGGCGCGGCCGTCACGCTGCTCGACCTCGCCGACTTCCCGCTCCCACTCTATGACGGCGACCTCGAAGAAGCGGAGGGCATTCCTGAGAACGCGCATCGGCTCAAGGACCTTTTCCTCCAGCATCACGCCCTGCTCATCGCGTGCCCCGAGTACAACTCCTCCATCACGCCGCTTCTGAAGAACACGATCGACTGGGTTTCGCGCCCGCGAGACGCCGACGGTGGTCCGCTCGGGTGCTTCAAAGGCAAAACGGCCGGCCTCGTCTCGGCGAGCGGCGGCAACCTCGGCGGGCTGCGCGGGCTTGTCCACGTCCGTGCCATCCTCTCGAACATCGCGGTGCTCGTGGTTCCCGAACAGTTCGCGCTCGCAAGAGGAGACACGGCTTTCGATGAAGCCGGTCGGCTCAAAGACCCGAGCGCGGAAAAGACGGCAAAGATCGTGGGCGCTGCGACAGCCCGCGTCGCTGCAAGCCTGCTGTGCGGAGCATGAACGAGACGCGACAACACAAGGCGCATGGAGCCGGCGTGACGCCGCGCCCTGACCGGCTTGACCGCACGAACTCCCTGCCCTACTTGCCGGCGCGCATGCCCATTCGTGCCATCAGGCCGTCGAAGTGGTCCAGATCGTAGAACTCGACAACGATCCTCCCTCGCGTGCCCGACGCGCTCGTTGCGATGGTGACCTTCGTGCCGAGGTGCTGCGAGAGGCGGCGTTCGATGTCGGCAACGACCGCCTCGCGCATGGGGGGGGGGGGGGG
>JAHCJE010000163.1 GCA_026128865.1 Phycisphaeraceae bacterium
CGCCCGCGAGGGCGACCAGCGACTCGGCGTCGATCGAACGCGCATCGGCAACGATCGTGCGCACATTTCCCGGCATCGGGTGCGCGACCGGTGTCAGGTCGAAGCCCACCACCACCCCGCCCGGCCCGACCAACTCCGCCGCGACCTGCAGCCACGAGCCGGGGGCGCACCCCGCGTCCAGCACCCGCTGGCCCCGTCGCAGCAGGCGGAATCGCTCGTTGATCTCGATGAGTTTGTAGGCCGACCGGGCGAGATACCCCTCGCGCTTCGCACGCTTGAAGTATTCGTCGTGGATTACCCGCCGGGCCATCGGACGATGGTAGCGGAGGCCGCCAAGAATCGTGACAGTGGACAGCGAACAGTTGACAGTGGACATGGGAGAGGCGCCATGCCTGACGCGAAGTTGCTCGAAGTCTTCGAATCCCCAGGCGACGAGCCGTACGTCATCGAGCACGTGGCCGAGGAGTTCACCTCGCTCTGCCCCGTGACCGGGCACCCGGACTTCGGCATCGTCACCTTGCGCTATCAGCCGCGCCCGCGCCGCGATGGCGGCACCTGTGTCGAACTCAAGAGCCTCAAACTCTACTATCAGTCGTTCCGCTCCGAGGGGGCCTTTTACGAGGCCGTCACCAACCTCATCCGCGACGACCTCGTCCGCCTCATGCGGCCCGTGTGGCTGCAGGTCCGCACCGACTGGCGCGGCCGCGGCGGCATCCGCTCCGTCATCCGCGCCGACCAGGGCGAGGTGCCGCACGAGTATCGGGGGCGGTGAACGGACGGGGAAGCGGCAAAGTGGATCGGCGCTAGCATTGGTCGCGGCGCGGGAGCGCGCCCGCGGAGGGCACGGCGGATGCCGAGTGAATCGAACGGGGAGCGGCGGTACATCGCGGAGTTCGGGCCGACCGAGCGCGTCGAGGGCGTCTTCGCCATCACGAACGCCCAGATGGGCCGCACGCGCCAGGACAAGCCGTACCTGCGCTGCCTGCTGAGCGACCGCACCGGCGAACTGCCCGGCCGCATGTGGTCGATCGACGAGGCGACCTTCCGCCGCCTGCCCACCGACGGCTTTGTCTGGGTGCAGGGCGAGACGCAGCCCTACCAGGGCGAACTGCAGTTCATCATCCACTCGATCGACCCGCACGAGCCGACGCCGGAGCAGATGCGCGAACTGCTGCCCGTCTCGACGCGCGAGCCGGAGGAGATGTTCCGCGACCTCGTCGGCCTGCTCGAAACGGTGCGCCACCCCGCGATGCGCGACCTCGTGGGCGCGTACCTCGAGGACGAGCACCTGATGGAGGCCTTCCGCCGCGCCCCGGCCGCCAAGAGCATGCACCACGCCTATCTCGGCGGCCTGCTCGAGCACACGCTGAACCTGCTCCGCCTCGCCGACGCCGTCTGCCCCCTCTACCCCAAGATCAACCGCGACATCGTGATGGTCGGCCTCTTCCTGCACGACCTGGGCAAGACCCGCGAACTCGTCTACGACCGGGCCTTCGGCTACTCCGACCGCGGCGAACTCATCGGCCACATCGTCGAGGGCGCGATCATGCTCCACGACAAGGCCCAGCAGGTCATGGCGCGCACCGGCCGACGCCTCCCCTCGGGCGCCCTCATGGTCCTCCAGCACATCATCCTCTCGCACCACGGCGTCCCGGAATACGGCGCGGCCAAGGTGCCCTCCACGCCCGAGGCCATTCTCGTCTCGATGCTCGACAACGTCGATGCCAAGACCACCATCGCCCTGTGCGCCGCCCGCCCCGACCGCGCCGCGGCCTTCGACCTCGGCGGCAAGTTCACGGAGCGACAGTGGGCGCTGGACACCAAGTTGTACCGCCCGGACCCCCTCGCGGAAGGTTGATCCCATGTCCGAGCAGTCCGCCATCACCGTGAACTTCGGCCGCCCGATGCCGCTCTTCCCGCTTGACGCCGTCACGCTTCTGCCGCAGCAGGTGCTTCCGCTGCACGTTTTCGAGGAGCGGTACCGGCAGATGGTGTGCGACGCGCTCGACGGCGCGGGGCAGTTCGCCATGGCCGTCTTCGAGGGCGAGCGGTGGAAGCAGGAGTACCACGGCCGACCGCCGCTCAAGCCCGCCGTCTGCATCGGGCAGATCGTGCAGCACGAGGGCGCGCCGGACGGGCGCTACAACCTGCTGCTCCAGGGCGTCTGCCGCGCCCGCATTGTGCGAGAGTTGCCCGCGCGCGAGGGGCGGCTGTACCGCGAGGCGATGCTTGCCCCTGTCGGAGACGGTGGGGGGGGCGAGGGCGGCGAACTCGAACCGATGCGCCGGTGGCTGGAGGACGCGCTCGCCGAAGGCCCCCTTGCCGGCATGGCCGCCGCCGAGCCGGTGCTGGCGCTCGTCCGCGACGAGGACATCCCCACCGCGGCCGTCATCGAACTCGTCGGCTTCACCCTCACCAGCGACCCGGCCTTCAAGTACCGCCTCCTCTCCGAGGGCAACGCCGCCAAGCGGGCCGAGATGCTCCGCGTCGAGCTCGAGTCGCTCGGCATCCTGATCGAGCGGGCCGGCCGCCAGCGACCGGAGGACTGGCCGAAGGGATGCAGTTGGAACTGAAGATAGGCGTCTGTTCGGCGTTCTGCGGTACGCAATCGCCACCGCAACCTAGCAATCGCTAGCATGTATTGCATCATGGATGAACCGGCGGGGCGGTCCGCTGGTACGAAGTGGTGGGCAGGGAAGTCACAGGAAAGGAGGCGGCCGTGGGACAGATCAATCGCATGAAGCAGCGTGGCGCGACGCTGGTCGTCGCCGCGGGCATCTTCGCGGCCGGGGGGTTGGGCGGATGCAGCAACGCGGGTGAAGGGGCTGCCTCAGGCGCGGCTCTGGGAGCGCTCGCCGGCATGGGACTCGGCAGCTTGAGCGGCAACATGGGCAAGGGCGCTGCCGCGGGCGCGATCATTGGTGGCGTCGGCGGCGCGATCATCGGCGACCAGAACGACCGCCGCGACAACCGCGGCAGTTCGCGGAGCGACTGGTAACGCAAGACGGTGGGTGACTCCTCCTCCGAGGACGCGGCAGCGCCACTGCCGCGTCTTTTTTGTCGTAGGAGCAGAGATCAGTTGCCTTCGCTCTCGCGGAGTTTGAGTGCGCCAGGCCCGAGTGTGATGACGTTCTTCCCCGCCTTCTTGCTGTCCAACGCGAGCCGGTCGGCGCGGTCGAGCAGTTTCTCCGCCGTCGAGCCGTCCCACGGGAACGTCGCCAGCCCGCCCGAGATCGTCAGCGTGCCCGGCGCCAGACCCGCGAGTTTCGGGAACCGGCACGAGTGCACCTGCTTCTGGAACCGCTGCGCGATGTCGAAGACCGAGGTCGGGTGGCGGCTTCCGGGGTCGCGCGGGCCGTGCGGCTCGTAGAAGATCACCGCGAACTCATCGCCCCCGATGCGGCAGACGCGGTCGGTCGGCCGCACGACGCTCGTGAGCATCCGCACGGTCTCGCGCAGGATCTCGTCCCCCGCGCCGTGCCCGTGCTCGTCGTTGAACTGCTTGAAGTTGTCGATGTCGAACATCAGCACCGTCAGCGACCGCCGCGCCTCGCGGGCACGGTCGATCGCCACGGTCAGGAAGCGGTCGAAGTAGCGGCGGTTCCACGCGCCGGTCACGGGGTCGCGGAACGCGGCCTGTCGCAGCTCGGCGAGTTGCGACGAGAGGCGGAGCCAAACGCCAAGCCATGCCGCATGCGGGTGCAACTCTTCGGGTGTTGCGGTCGTGCTCCGCAGCGCGCCCGCCGGTGCGCCGCCCGTGCCTCCCGGCACAAGAGCGACGATGCCCGCCGAGTCGCGCTCCGCACCGGCCGGGATGAACTCGACGTCGGCTCTCCCCGTTCGATCACGGATCAGCGCGAGGCCTTCGGCGAGCGGCTCGCCGCCGCGCAGCAACCGCTCGACCATCGGCGCGTCACCGATGGGGCGCTCCGAGCCGGCCGCGAGGAGCGCGTCGACGATCGGATCGACCGCGCTCTCCGCGCGCATCCGCTCGCGATCGCCGTCGTCCGTGCGCGTCTTCCCGTTCGAGGAGACCTCGCGCAGCATCTCGCGGAGCGTGTGGGCCGTTGCCTCCGCATCGACAACGCCGTCGTACAGCCCGGCCTGCGGGCTGCCCGCCCCGACTCGGAACACCCGCACGCACGGATCGACGAGGCGCAGGCCCGCGAGGAAGTTCGGCAGGTTGTCGCCGCGCGACGCCGAGTCCCCGTTGACTGGCGGTTCAGCTTCCGGCGCCACGACCACCACCGCCGCGGCAGGGCTGCGATCGTCGATCGGGTCGCTCAGTTCGCCAATGGCGTCGAGCGGAGTACGGGCGCGGATGACCTCGATGCCGGGGTCCAGGCGCAAGCGTGCATCGAGGCCGGTCCGGCCGACCAGAATGACTCGCAACTCGGGGGACTCCGGGGTCAACTGCCACTCCCGCTTGGGACCAGGACGCACTATGAGCGGTTGTACCGCGCGTCCCCAGTGGGTTCATCGGTCAACAGCATCGCCAACTCTTCTTCGGTCAGAAGCGTCCTGGCGTTCGGCATCGACTCGGGATCAGGGGATGATTTCTGCCCGTTGGCCTGGCGGTCAGCCTCTGGGGACGACATCGGAGTGCCGGACAGCCGGAGCGGCACGCTGGCCCGTCGCACCGAGGGGGCATCAACGAAAGTGACCGGCGTCGGCTTCGGCGCCTCGACCACCGTGAGCGAATCAGGGTTACCCGTCCGGAATGCCCAGCAGACCGACGTGGGCGCGAAACGAACAATCGCGGAAAGCACGCGGTCCCACTCCGGCAGCAACTCTGGCTCGACCAGAACAAGCACGGGGCTGGGGTGCCGGGCTGCCTTGCTCATGCGGAGCAGGTGGGCGAACGCAGCGTACGGACCGATCTCCGCTCTCGGTTCTATGCCCCGCCGCCGCAGGGCGACAAGCAGCGATGCCGGTGGACGGACGCGTGGAGCGTGCCAGAGCACACACGGCAGCGATGGACGCGGACCCTCCATGTCGGCAGTGTACGGCATACCGACCGTGGGACAACGGACCGTGGACAGAGGATATGAAATAGGGAGGAAAGAGGCGGTCAGAACTGGAGCATGGCCTCGGCGACGCGAGCCGCGCCATCGACAGGGCCGAGGGAGGCGAGGGCGGCACGCATGGCGTCGCGTCGGCCCGCGTCGCGCAGAAGATCGGCGAGCGCGATACCCGCTGTCGTCATGTTGCGTGGTGGTTCGATCAGGTCGGCCGCGATGATCGCGCCGCCGGCCATTTCGAGCGGCTCGGCGTTGTGCCGCTGGTGCTGATCGCGGTGGTACGGGAACGGCATGAAGACCGTGGGCACTCGATTCGCCCAGACCTCGGCGACGGTGCCTGCGCCGGCCCGCGCGACAGCAAGATCGACCGCGCCCCACGCCGGGCCCATCGGGTTGACGAAGTCCACCACGCGTGCTTGCACGCCGACCCGTTCGTACGCCTCGCGCACCGCATCGCCGTCCTTCGGGCCTGTCTGATGAAGCACTTGCCAGCCGGCGAGTTTGTTTGTGTGCTCGCGCACGAACTGGGCCATGAACAGGTTGACGCTGCTCGCTCCCTGGCTCGCGCCAGTCACGAGGAGCGTTGGCCGGTCGGGGTCCAGCCCGAGCGAGCGTCGGCATGAGGCGCGATCGCCAGGCGCGATCGCCGATTTCCGAACAACCGGCGCGATTGAGGCCCAGCCGGAGCGCGCCTCGCGTCCCGCGTTCAGCACCAGCGCGGCGTG
>JAHCJE010000164.1 GCA_026128865.1 Phycisphaeraceae bacterium
GTGGACGCCGCAGAAGACCACGTGCCGGACCGGACGCTCGGTGGCGACCCGCGCAGCGATCTGGCTCAGTTTCAGGGAGTCGCCCGTGAAATCCGCGTGCCGGATCACGTCGTCGGTCTGGTAGTGGTGCCCGAGGATGACCAGCGAATCCCCGAGGCGCGCGCGCCGATCGGCGATCTGCCGGGACAACTCGTCCGGCGTCATGCGGAGATAGTGGTCGCTCAGCGACGGCTGCCAGAGCATTCGGGCCTCCCGCATGAACTATATGCGGTGGCACGGGCGTCCCGCCTGTGACGGCTCGACCGCCCCGCTTACGCCGCCGCCGCGCCGACGGACTGCGCGCTGTCGAACTCGATGGCGATGCGCTGTCTGCCGTCGAAGCCCGCCTCTGCGCGGACGACACGTGCGGCGACCATCCGTTGCCGTGCAAGAACGACTTCGCCGCCCCAGCCGATCGCCACGTCGACCGTATCGCCTGGGAGGAAAGGTCGCGGCGACTCGACGAGCAGTTTCGCTCCGCCGGCGGAAAGGTCGTAGGTTCCCGCGAGCACGAAGCGCCGGCTGTCGCGGTGGATGATCTTGCACGGGCGCGTCACGGCGTACCTCGGGTGTCGCCTTCGGTCGCTCGCCTTCACCTCCACGGGCGGGCCGGCGCGTTCGAGGCTGGTGCGTGGGCTCTCGGTCTCGGCCATGGGTCGCTCCGTTCCGGGGCGGATGCCCCTCTCCTCGCCTATCGGACAGAAACCGGGGCCACTTCGCGGCATACCCGGCAAGGCTTGCCCCGATTTCGGCCGATAAGCAGAACCGGACCTTGCCTGAGCGGGCCGGAGAGCATGCACGATGGAGGTGAGCGTCGTTATCCCGACCCACGGCCGGCCCGACAAACTGGCCGCGTGCGTGCACGCCCTCGCCGGGCAGACGCTCGACGGCGACCGGTTCGAGATTCTCATCGGCATCGACGGCGGCGCCGCCGACGAACGGGCCGCCGAGGCCGTGCGCGCCGCGCTGCGGCACGCGTGGCCGGCGGGGCGAGGGGATCGGCTGGCGGTCGTGCCGCTGGCGCGCCGTGGGCAGGCCGCGGTGCGCAATGCGCTGCTGGCGCGCGCCCGCGGCGAGACGATTGTCTTCCTGAACGACGACGTTGTGGCGGAGGCGGGGTTGCTCGCGGCGCACGTCGCGGCCCAGCGCGAAGCGAACGCGGGCGGCCGGACCGCGCTCGTGGTCGGGGCCGCGCCGTGGCGAATCCACGAGCCGGATCGCCTGTTCGACCGCCTGATCCGCGAGACGTCGATGGTCTTCTTCTACGACCGCATGGACGCGATGCTCCGCGCCGGCGTGGCCGGGCGCGATCACGACTGGGGCTTCCGGCACGCGTGGATGCTGAACCTCTCCGCCCCAGCGTCGCTGGTGCGCGAAGCGGGGGGGATCGCGGAGTTCCCGGACACCTACGGCTACGAGGACGACGAACTGGCGTGGAGGCTCGGGCGGCGATTCGGCACGCGCGTGCTCTATCGCCCCGAGGCCGTCGCCACGCACGACCACAGGATGGACCCGGACGACTACCTGCGTCGGGAGTACCGGCTCGGGCACGCCGCGTGGGGCTTCGCGCGGGCCGCGCCGGATTGCGCCTCGGCGATGTTCGGGCGCGACGTGGCGAGCGCGGCGGAGGTTGAGTACTCGGGCGAGTTTGTGCGGCGTGAGCGGGCGACGGCCGAGCGGCTGGAGGCTTCGTTCCGTGCGCTGGCCGATCTGCCCGCCGACGCCGTTTCAGGCCCGCACGCCGAATCGCTGCTGCGCCTCGCCTACGAGCAGCACCTGCTGCTCAAGCGGTGGCACTGGCGGAGCGGGCTGCTGGCGGCCGCGGAAGCAAGTCCGCCACAGATGAACACAGATGGACACAGATGAAGAGACGAGCAGACGCCTGTGGAGCCGAGTGTTGAGGCCTGAAACTCGAGAACCCGGAACTCAAGCCTCCATTTCTGGACAATCCGTGTGCATCTGTGCCTATCTGTGGCCACTTCTCCTCTCGGTACCTCTGTGATGCACCGTCGCTACATCGGCAGCAGGTCTCGGCGCGGGCCAAAGTCGAGGCTCATCGCGTTCTTGGCCATCGCGAGCGTTTCCTCGGCGACCTCGTTCGCCCGGCGCGTTCCCCGCCGGATGATGTCGAGGATCACGTCGTCCCCGCCGGGCTTCTCGTACTCCGCCCGGCGTGCCCGCATCGGATCGAGCAGGGCGTTGATCGCGTCCGCGACCTCGGCCTTCACGTGGCCGTCGCCGATGTTGTCGCCCGCGGCGTAGCGGCGCTCGAGTTCCTTCACGCGCTCCTCGTCCTTGATGAAGGCACGAACGTACTGGAAGAGCGCGTTGTTCACGTCGCCCGGCTCGGTCATGCTCTGGCGGCCGGTGAAGATCTCGCCCACGCGAGTCTTCACTTTCTTGGGCGAGTCGCTCAGGAAGATGGCGTTGTTCAGGCTCTTGGACATCTTGTTCTTGCCGTCCGTGCCGACGAGCCTCCCGACCCGCCCAACCAGCGCGGCCGGGATGGGGAAGACCCCGCCGAGCCGCTCGTAGTCCGCGTCCTCGGCCTGCGGGTCCACGCCGCAGTACACCTGGTCGAAGCGGCGCGCGACCTCGCGGCACATCTCGATGTGCGCGACCTGGTCCTCGCCAACGGGGACGTACGCCGGCCGGAACGCCAGGATGTCCGCGCACTGGCCGACGGCGTACATCGGGAATCCGAACGAATATGTGTCGCCGAGTTCCTTGGACTCGATCTCGGTCTTCAGCGTCGGGTTGCGCATCACGCGGTTGAAGGGCAGGAGCATCGCGAAGAACCACGTGAGTTCCGCGATCGCCGGCGCCTCCGTCTGGAGCACGATCGTCGAGCGGTCCGGGTCGATCCCCGCCGCCAGCCAGTCCTTGACGATCTCGATCGTGTCGCGACGGATGCCGGCGGAATCGTGCGACCGCGTGGTGAAGGCGTGCATGTTGGCGAGCAGGAAGTAGCACTCGTGGTCCTGCTGGAGGCGCACGCGGTTCTCGAGCGAGCCGACCCAGTGGCCGAGGTGGAGGCGCCCGGTGGGCGTGTCGCCGGTGAGGATGCGGGGGAGTGGCATGGGGGAGGAGTGTAGAACCTATCCCACATCCTTGAAGCACAACTTCACCACAGAGGCACAGAGATCACAGAGACGGGAAAACAAGCGCTTTCACTCTGTGCCCTCTGTGCCTCTGTGGTGAATCTCCGGTTCCGGAACAGGCTCAGTAGGTAAGCCCGGTTTGGGGCTTGAATCCATGACTCTAAGGCCCACGGACTGGCGTTGTCAGAGTTCGGGCCTCGATTCGGGTGTCTCGGGCTGAAGTCGATCCGGCATGAAATCGTCGTCGGCGTCTCCGAGCGTTTCGCGGAACAGGCCCGATGCAGAATCCACCGGCCGGAGGAGAACCGCCCTGCCGAGTCGCCGGATCGACACCGCATCCCCCTCGATCCGGAACCCGGGTGGGAAACAAACGGTCTGGTAACCGTCTCTATCGACAAGCCTCGCCGTCTTCACGCGCGGAATGGTACGCGTGTGCAACGGGAATCGCTTGTTCCTGCGCTTCAGCCGCCCGACGCCGCCCCCGTCGCCCATAACGCCATCGCCACGTTCATGGCGTTGAAGCAGGCGTGCATGGTGATCGGCACCAGCAGACGCTTCGTCCGCTCGTAGGCCAGCCCGCAGGCCAGGCCCAGCACGCCGATCGGGACCGCCGCGTACCAAGGGACGCGTTGCTCCGCGGGGCCGACGGCGTGGGCGACGGCGAACACGATCGCGGCGACGAGAATCCCGCCCCAGGGCAGCCCGGTCGCCCGCGAGATCGACGACTGGAGGAAGACGCGGTAGATGAGTTCCTCGACGAGGGGCGCGCCGACGACGGCCGCCGCCACCAACGCCCAGGCCCACGCCGACCCCCCCCCTTGCATGCCCTGGAGCATGAGCGAGAGCGTGGGGTGCGCCACGCCGTCAGTCGGCAGCGCGCCGCCGATGCCCGCGTGCATCCGTGCCGCCAGTTCGCCGCTCAGCAGGACGACGGGCAGTGCGAGAACGAAAAGCCCGAGGCCGATGGGCAGGTCGCTCCACAGGGGCTTGAGTCCGGCGTTCGGGGCGGCGTGGGCCATCATGTACACGAGGCCGAGGGCGACCACCCCTCCGACGAGGTACGTGGCCCCCATCACCGCGGCCTGGCCCCGGAGCGACCCCGCCTCAGGCCCCACCAGCCAGGGCCACGCCGACGCCGCGCTCGCCGTCAGCACCAGCGCGGCGAATGTGAGCAGGCCGGGGAAGAGCCAGATCGGCCAAGGGAACGGCTTGAGGTCGCGCTCGCCGGACCGCTGCAGCGAGCCGGGGCGGATCGCGTCCCCCGCCCAGAGCATGACGAGCACGAGCACGGAAGCCACACCGAGCACCCCGACCCGCCAATCCGTCATCGTTCGCACGAGTTCTGAGATGGTGAGCGACTCCAGCCGGCCGCCGCTCTCGCCCTGCTTCCGTCCGCCCGATTGGCCGAAAGCGGCCCCGGCGGCGACAGCCAGCCCAAGCCCTGCAACAATGACCCCCGTGAACGAACGCGACGAGACCCAACCCGAAGGCGCGGACGTGCCGGGGCAGGACCGGCCCGGGCAGCCGTCGGGCGTGCTGGGCGAGATCGTCGAGCACAAGCGGGTCGAGGTGGCGCGGGCCATGTCGGCCACGCCGCTGCGCGAACTCGAAGGCATGGTCGCCGCCGCGGACCCCCCCCGCAACTTCTTCGCGGCCGTGACCCGCCCGGGGCGGTTCAGCCCGACGGCGGTGATCGCGGAGGTGAAACGGCGCAGCCCGAGCGCGGGGCTGCTGCGCCCCGAGTACGAGGGAGATGGATTCCGCCCTGAGGCCATCGCAGAAGCCTATTTCCTGAACGGCGCATCGGCGATTTCATGCCTGACCGACGAAAAGTTCTTCGGCGGGCGGCTTGAGTTCATCCAGCGGATCAAGGACGCCGTGCCCCTGCCCGTCCTTCGCAAGGACTTCATCATCGACCCGTGGCAGTTGTGGGAGAGCCGCGCCCACGGCGCGGACGCCGTGCTCCTTATCGCCGAGTGCCTGACCGAGTCGCAGATCGTGGACATGCTGATCCTCGCCCAGCAGTTGCAACTGACGGTGCTGCTGGAGGTGCACTCGATGGAGAACCTGCTGCGGGTCCGCCCGCACGTCGGGTTCCCGCACCGGGCGTACTGCCTGCTGGGCATCAACAACCGCGACCTGGGCACGATGACGGTGGACCTGAACCACACGCTGCGGCTGGTGGACCTGGTGGACGACCCGAAGGTGCTGGTGAGCGAGTCGGGAATCCGCACGCCGGACGACCTCTCGCGTCTGCGCCGGGCCGGCGTGCGGATCGTGCTGGTCGGCGAGCACCTGATGCGCCAGGAGGATCCTGGGAAGGCGCTGGGTGTGCTGCTGGGTCGCGGGTGACGGGTGTGCCGAACCGGCCGCTACGATGTCGGTATCCGATTCTGTGGCTCTGAGGGAGGCCGTAATGCGTCGAATCCGCCTGGGGGTTG
>JAHCJE010000165.1 GCA_026128865.1 Phycisphaeraceae bacterium
CGAAGAACCAAAGGGCCAAAGAGCAAATGGCAAATAGCAAATGGGCAAATGGCAAAGGGGCAAAGAGCAGACGGGAGGGGATCAAGGGATCAAGGACTCTGGACTCTTTTCCACACTCCGCCGCCTCCGCGGCCTCCGGGCCGCTCTCGGCGACCTCTGCGTTCGATGCCCTTCGCGTTCTTCGCCACCTTCGCGTTCCGGCTTTCAGGCCGTGCAGGGTGGGCCTGGGGGGCCGCTCTCCGGGTTGGTTGATGGTCCGGCGGGGGTGCTCTATCCTCTGCGTCCCGTGGGCGGGGGTGGGCGATGTTCGCCCGTCGCCGCTCGATGGGGCCGCGGTGCGCCGGCGGCGAGAGCGAGCGTGCGCTGTCGGGACGTGGCCTTGGACGCGGTCATCAACCCCTACCTGTTGTATGTCGGTCTGGCCCTCGGGGGGCTGGGTGTGTGCATGGCTCTGCCTCGCCGGCGGGTCAGCCCGCAGGTGCTCGGGGCGGTCTTGGCGGGGCTTGGGCTGGGTTTGGTGCTTCTGGGGCTTGGGCTGCGTTCGGAGCGGCTGCCGAACTTCAACTTCTACATCTTCTCGGCGATCGCGCTGGGTGCGGCGTTGCGGGTGATCACGCACCCGAGGCCGGTGTACGCCGCGCTGTACTTCATCCTGACGATCCTGGCGTCGTGCGGGCTGTACCTGGTGCTGGCGGCGGAGTTCATGGCGTTCGCGCTGGTGATCATCTACGCCGGGGCGATCCTGATCACGTACCTGTTCGTGATCATGCTGGCGACGCAGGCTCCGAGCGAGGGTGAACTCGAGGCGCTGGCGGAGTACGACGCGGAGGCGAGGTCGCCCGTGGCGGCGACGGTGGCGAGTTTCGTGCTGCTGGCCGTGCTGACGACGATGCTGTTCCGGGGGGCGGAGGACCTGCGGCCGCGCGACGGTGCCGGGCTTGATGCGCCCATCGAGATGATGCCGCAGCGGGCGGAGAGGTCGCTGCGCGAGACGGGGGCGATCGGGGCGGGGGATGAGGTCGTCGGGGTTGACGCGGCGGCGTGGACGGCCACGCTGGGCAGCGGCGAGGAGGTCGCGCTGCCGGACTCGGCGCGGCTGACGAACGTTGAGCGGATCGGGCACGACCTGCTGGCGGAGCATCCGGGGTCGATCGAGATCGCGGGCGTGATCCTGCTGATGGCGATGCTGGGGGCGACCGTGCTGAGCCGGCGGCAGGTGGAGTTGGAGGACGAGGCGAAGCGTCGGCAGTCGGAGCGGCTGGCGGCGGCGGGGACGGTCTTTGGGGATCGGGAGGCCAACCCGTGAGCGTGTCGTTGTCGCTGGCGCAGGCGTCGCTGCCGGCCCCGATGGACGGGGTGACGCTGGCGCACTACCTCGTCGTGTCGGCGGCGATGTTCGCGATCGGGTTGGTGGGGTTCCTGACGAGGCGGAACCTGATCATCATGTTCCTGTGCACTGAGTTGATGTTCCAGGCGGCGGGGATCGCGCTGATCGCGTTCAGCCGGTTCCATCTGCACATGACGGGGCAGACGTTCGTGATCTTCGTGCTGACGGTGGCGGCGGCGGAGGCCGCGCTGGCGCTGGCGCTGGTGGTGCTGCTGTATCGGCGCAAGGACTCGCTGAGCGCGGATGAGTGGGCGGAGATGAAGGGGTAGGGCCAGAGGGTAGGAGGGGGCCTCAAAGGCCCCGCCCCAGTAGGGTGAGGAGCACCGAGTGGTCGGCGGGTTCGCGGGCATGACGGGGTTGGTGGGGGCTGCGGCGGCCGGCGGCGATGGCGCGCTCGCGGCGGGGACGGTCGCCGGCCCGTGGTGGGTGGTGCTGATCCCGTTGCTGCCGATGGCTGGCGTCGTGCTGACGCTGGTGTGCGCGATCTTCGACGTGCGGACGAAGGCCCCGGCGTGGATGTCGGTGGGGTGTCTCGCGGCGTCGTTCGGGCTGGCGGTGCTGGCGTATCTCGAACTGGCGGGCGGGCCGACGGCGGTGACGGTTGGGTTCCGGTGGATCGACGTGGCGTGGGGGGACGGTCCTGGGCAGCGGCTCAGTGCGGACTTCGCGTTCGCGTTCGACGGGCTGACGTGCCTGTGGATGCTGTTCGTGACGGGGCTGGCGACGCTGATCGCGCTCTACGCCAGCGAGTACATGAGCCACGACGTGGGAGTCGGCTACTGCCGGTTCTTCGCGGCGTTCAACCTGTTCGTCTTCTCGATGGCGTGCCTGGTGATGGCGGACAACCTGCTGCTGCTCTTTCTCGGGTGGGAGGGCGTGGGGCTGTGCTCGTACCTGCTGATCGGGTACTTCTACAAGAAGCCCTCGGCGGTGGCGGCGGCGAAGAAGGCGTTCATCGTGAACCGCATCGGCGACCTCGGGCTGCTGATGGGGATGCTGCTGACGTTCGTGCAGTTCGGGACGCTGAAGTACTCGGAGTTGTGGCCGCTGGTGGAGCCGTTCGTGGCGGCGGTGCGTTCCGGGCACGCGGACGAGGTGCCGTTCCTGGTGGGGCTGATCCCGGTGTTGTTCATGGTCGGGGCGTTCGGGAAGAGCGCACAGTTGCCGCTGTATGTGTGGTTGCCGGACGCGATGGAGGGTCCGACGCCGGTGAGCGCGCTGATCCACGCGGCGACGATGGTGACGGCGGGCGTGTACCTGGTGGCGCGGACGTACCCGCTCTTCCTGGTGAGCGAGTGGGCGCTGCCGGTGGTGGCGTGGGTGGGCGCGCTGACCGCGCTGCTGGCGGCGACGATCGGCATGGCGCAGTTCGACATCAAGCGGATCATGGCGTACTCGACCGTGAGCCAGTTGGGGTACATGTTCTGCGGCATGGCGCTGCTGACGAGCGTGGGCGGGGCGTTCCACGTCTTTACGCACGCCTTCTTCAAGGCGACGCTCTTCCTGTGCTGCGGCGCGGTCATGCACGGGTTCGCGGGGCAGTTGGACCTGCGGCGGCTGAGCGGCGTCGGGCTGATGCCGGGGTGGCGGATCGTCGGGCTGGCGATGCTGGTGGGGTGCCTGAACCTCGCGGGGTTCCCGTTCACGGCGGGGTTCTTCAGCAAGGACATGATCCTGGCCGAGGCGTTCGTGACCGCGGGGCCGGGGTACACGGCGATCGGGTGGATCCTGCTGCTGACGGCGGGGCTGACGGCGTACTACACGTTCCGGGTGTTCTTCCGGGTGTTCGTGGGGCCGGTGGAGTATGAGCCGGGGGACGAGCATCACGGGGATGCGCAGGGGCATCACCATGAGGAGCATGGAGCGGAGGAAGGGGGCCTGAAAGGCCCCGCCCCGGAGGCGGGGGAAGGGAAGGCGGGGCACGGCTTCCATCCGCACGCGCCGGGGTGGGCGATCAATCTCGTGCTCGCGCTGCTGGCGGCCGGGTCGATCGCGGCCGCGGGGGCGTACTTCGTGCACACGGAGCATCACGGGTGGGTGGGGAACCTGTTGCACGGCTCGCCCGCGGAGCCGACGCACTCGGCGGCGTTCGTGGATGCGCACGGGCACGGCGGGGGCGACGCGGGGGCGCACGGCTCGTTCTTCGGGCTGGACCCGCACAAGGCGATGTACTTCGTGTCGTCCGCGATCGGGCTTGCAGGGATCGGCGTGGCGTTCGGGCTGCACTACCTCGGGCGCACCGGCGCGGCGCGGAGCCGGGCGGATGCGCTGCTGCCGAAGGTCGGGCCTGTCGCGAAGTGGGCGCAGGGCAAGTGGTATGTGGACGAGTTGTACGACGCGGTGATCGTCAAGCCGCTGTGGGTGCTGTCGCACGTGCTGCACATGATCGACAAGTTGGTGGTGGACGGGCTGGTGAACGCGGCGGGGTGGCTGCCGCGGATGATCGGGCGGGCGGTGCGTCCGTCGCAGGGCGGCGTGCTGCACGGGTACGCGGTGCAGATGGCGGGCGGGATCGCGGTGGCGTTGATCGTGGTGTGGCTGATGACGCTGTGAGGGAACGGACGGAGTTGCTGATCGCATGATGCTCGCGTTGCTCATCATCCTGCCGCTGGTGTTCGCGCTGGTTGTCGTCGCGCGGCCGGCGGAGCACGCGCGTTCGATCGCGCTGGTGGGGACGCTGGTCGCGCTGGCGGCGTGCGTGGCGGCGATGCGGGCGTTCGACTGGTCGGACGCGGCGGACACGGGGCAACTGGGCGGGTCGATTGCGTGGCTGCCCGCGCTGGGGCTGCACCTGTCGGTGGGCGTGGACTCGGTGGCGCTCCTGCTGATCGCGCTGACCGCGCTGCTCGGGCCGCTCTGCGTGCTGGGGTCGTGGACGGCGATCACGGAACAGCGGCGGACGTTCTACGCGTGGCTGCTTGTCCTGCAGGCGGCGATGACGGGGGTGTTTGCCTCCCGCGACCTGGTGCTGTTCTATGTGTGCTTCGAGTTCACGCTGATCCCGATGTACGTGCTCATCAGCCTGTTCGGCTCGACGAACCGGCGGGCGGCGGCGACCAAGTTCTTCCTTTACACGTTCACCGGATCGCTGCTGACGCTGGCCGGGCTGCTCTACGTGGTGTGGTTCGTAGCGACGCCCGAGCAGCACGGTGCGTGGACGTTCGACATCGGCGTGCTGACGGCGCACGCGCCGCGGATGGGCGGGGCCGCCCAGGGGTGGGTGCTGCTCGCGCTGCTGGCGGGGTTCGCGGTGAAGGTGCCGCTCTTCCCGGTGCACACCTGGCTGCCGCTGGCGCACACGGAGGCGCCGACGGCGGGCAGCGTGATTCTGGCGGGCGTGCTGCTGAAACTGGGGACATACGGCATTTACCGCTTTGCGCTGCCGATCGCGCCGGCGGCGGTGGTCGAGTATGCGCCGCTGATCGCGGGACTGAGCGTGGTGGGGATCGTGTACGCGGGGCTTGTCTGCTGGGTGCAGACGGACGTGAAGAAACTGGTCGCGTACTCGTCGGTGTCGCACCTGGGGTTCTGCGTGCTGGGGCTGGTCGCGCTGAACGGGGCCGGGCTGTCGGGGTCGGTGATGTACATGATCAACCACGGGCTGAGCACGGGCGCGCTCTTCCTGCTCGTGGGCATGATGTACGAGCGATACCACACGCGGTCGATGCGCGAGTTGGGCGGTCTGGCGGCGAAGATGCCGGTGTGGGCGACGTTCATGGTGTTCTTCGCGATGGCGTCGGTGGGCCTGCCGGGGCTGAACGGGTTCGTCAGCGAGTTCCTGTGCATCATGGGCGCGTTCCAGGCGGACGACGGGTGGGGGCGCTTCGGCGACCTGCCGGGCGCGACGCCGGGGCGGCTCGGGCCGTGGTTCGGGTTCGCGGCCGGCACGGGCGTCATCATCGCGGCGATGTACCTGCTCTACATGGTCGGGCGGATGTGCTTCGGGCCGCTGATCGAGCCGGGCGGGCACGGCGGTGCGCACGGGCACGGCGATGGGCACGCGCGCGATGGCGGGCTGCCGGCGGACCTGACGGGGCGCGAGATCGGCGCGCTGCTGCCGCTGGCGGCGTTGTGCCTCGCGCTGGGTGTGTATCCGTCGCCGCTGCTGGACTCGATCCGTGAGCCGGTGAACGCGACGGTCGCGCACGTGCTGGGGAACGCGGAGGGCGGCGGCGGCGCGCCGGCCC
>JAHCJE010000166.1 GCA_026128865.1 Phycisphaeraceae bacterium
ACCGCGACGACGTTGCGGGCGTCGCCGGCGAGCAGTGCGCGTTTCGCCTCAGCGTCGAGGACGTCGTAGGGCGGCGAGACGAAGGCGCTCACGTCGCCCCGGCCGTGGGCGTACTGCACCGCCCGGAATGGATGCACGTTCGGCATGGTGTGTGGCCCCCGCGACCCCCACGCCCCCACAAGCCGCGAGGGTGGTCGCGCGGCCGAGTATAGGCCGTGGCCCGTTCGCCCCCTCTGTAGCCTGTCCCCGAACCGAAGACGCACCACAGAGGCACAGAGTGCACAGAGAGAAACCGCTTGTTTTTCCCTCTCTGTGGCCTCTGTGACTCTGTGGTGAATCCGTGTTCCGAGGGCATGGAATCGGTTCTATACTCGGCCGATGGCGCGTGCGCTGGTCATCCGGACGGCGGGAACGAACTGCGACGCGGAGATGTGCCGCGCCTTCTCGCTCGCCGGCGCGGAGCCGGAACTGGTCCACCTGGACCGCCTCGTCGCCGAGCCGGCGCGGCTCGACGCCTACGACCTGATCGGGCTGCCGGGCGGGTTCAGTTACGGCGACGACGTGGCTTCGGGTCGCATCTTCGCCGTGAAGATGCGCGAGCGGCTCTACCCCGCGCTGCGGGCGGCCGTCGAGCGGGGCGCGCCGATCATCGGCGTATGCAACGGCTTTCAGGCGCTCGTGCAGTGCGGGCTGCTTCCCGGGCCGGCGAAGGGCGAGGCCTGGCCGACAAGCCGCGCGCCCAGGCAGCGGCTTTCGCTGCGCGACAACGCTTCGGCCCGGTTCATCGACAGGTGGGTGCGCATCCGCCCCGAGCCGGACTCGGTCTGCGTGTGGACGAGGTCGCTGGGGGCGGTGAAGTCCGGCTCGGACGACGTGCTCATGCTGCCGATCGCGCACGGCGAGGGCCGCCTCGTCGCCGACTCGCCGGAGACCATCGCCGAACTCGAGCGCAACGGGCAGGTCGCCCTGCGCTACGCCGAGGACGTGAACGGCTCCGAGGGACGGATCGCCGGCGTGTGCGACGCGAGCGGCCTGGTCTTCGGCCTCATGCCCCACCCCGAGCGATACCTCGACTGGACGCGCCACCCGTACTGGACGCGGCTGTCCGCCGACGTGCGGCGCAGCGTGACGCCCGGGCTGTCGATCTTCCGCGATGCGGTGGAAGCCGCTTCACGCGTCTCGGTCTGAGGGGGGAGAACGCGGAGGGCACGGAGAGGAACGCGGAGGGCGCGGAGGGGATTCACCACAGAGGCACAGAGGGGGATGAGGGGGAAGGGATCGGGCGCGTGCTACAGGTCGTCATTGACTTCGCGCACTCGCCAGCCTTCTTCCCTCATCTTCTCCAGTTCGCGCAGAAGTTCAAGGCGGAGTTGCTCCACCTCTCCGGATGGCGCGGGGAGTGGAGCGGTGGGAGGCAATCCGCTCGAAAAACAAAACCGTATAACGATGATTGTGCCCCACATGCCCACGCAGAGCAAGAGAAGTCCCCAACTGTAAAGCCAGCCTGAGTGCTGCCACTTTGGCTTCCACGTCTTGATCGACGGCCCGTCGTTGCTCTCGACCGGTTTGATGAGCCGTTTGTAGAACCACCTACTAAGCCAACCGAATCCATTGAAGTCGAACCCCTCATACTTTACGAATTCCCTGAAGCCTGAATCACCCAGACACATATCCATTGCTTTGCCTGTGAGCCAAGATGACCGGAAGTAGAGTTTCACTGAGGGGCTCGTAAACACGAGGGCGAACACGACGCCGACAACACTGAGTACGAGAACGAGAGCCAACTGATCCCAAGCGGTTACCGCAGCGACTACGAAGATGGACTGCGACAAAAGGGTGAAACTCACTCGTTGGTTCAGGAGGGTTTCCACTTCCACCTGGCGTTGCACGAAATCCAGATCGAGTTGCGGGTCCGCGTCGCCGCGCGGCTTGCCCTTGCCGCGCTTCCCGCCTTCACGTTTCGGCATGTTCGACACGGCAGGCTCCCGCGTGAGGGGCGTGGGGGAGTGGGGGGTGGGGCTGTGGGGTGTGGTCGCCCGGCCGTCGCCCTCCCGGAAGTATAACCGCGTGGGGCTTGCGGCCCCGTCGGAATCCGGCCCCGGATCGGGCCTCGCGGGCGTCTCGGCGCGGACCTTGCGACGGCCGTCGCGACCCTTCGGGCGGCGGGCGCGGAGTTCGCTCGGGCTGACGGCGTGCTCGCGGGGGCGGGCGCTCCGTTCGCGCGTGCGGGGGGCCTGTTCGGCAGCGCGAACCTTCTCCTCGCCAGCGCGAACCTTCCGTTCGCGCGCGTGAAAATCGTGTTCGCGCGCGTGAAGATCGTCTTCGCGCTGCGGGAGCGGGGGTTCCGTGCGCAGGGCTTGCGCGTCCGTCGGTCCGTGGGGCCGCGGAAGGCCCGCCCACTCCCCCTCGATGCTATCCCGTAACCTCGGAGAACCGATCTCACCACAGAGGCACAGAGAGCACCGAGGCAGGAATCCTTGGTTTTTCTCTCGGCGCCCTCTGTGCCTCGGTGGTGAATCATGGGTGTGGGGATAGGTTCTCCATTCCCCTCCGCGACCTCCGCGTCCGTCTCCGCGAACTCCGCGTTCTTCCCCTTCGCGTTCAAGTCGCGCGCTGTGGACGCCGATGCCGCCGCATCCGCGCGTGACGCGGGAGAAAGGAACGAACGATGGCAGTGCTCCCTGACAGGCGCCTTGCGCGCATCGAGTGGTTCGAGCAGCGGCTGGCCAACTGGGCCGCGAACGCGGCGGCGATCGGGCTGAACCCGGCGCAGGTGATCGCGCTCCAGCAGCGCGTCACCGCCGCCCGCACCGGGTACAACGGCGCGCAGCAGGCGCGCAACGGGTCCAAGGCGTCCACGGTGACCTTCCACACGTCCGAGGACGAGATGGCCGACCTCGGCCGCGACCTCATCAAGACCATCAAGGCCTTCGCCGAGACGACCAACGACCCCAACGTCTACGCGCTCGCCGAGGTGCCCCCCCCCGCGCCGCCCACGCCCGCCGGGCCGCCCGACGCCCCGACCGACCTGCGCGGCTCGATCAACAACGACGGGGCCGTCGAACTGAAGTGGGAGGGCACGCTCAGCCACCGCACGTTCTACGAGGTCTACCGACGCGCCGAGGGCGAGAGCGCGTGGTCGTTCATCGCCAGCATGGGGGCCAAGTCGTTCCTCGACGACACGCTCGCGTCCGGCTGCTCGGCGGTGCTCTACCGCGTGCGCGCCAAGCGCGGCGACCTCGTCAGCGAGTCCGCCGACCCCATCCTCATCCGACTCGGCGTCGAGCCGGTCGGCGCGACGACCAACGCCGCCGAAGAGCCGCCCTCGCAACTCGGCCTCGCGGCCTAGAGCCTCCCCCCAAACTCCTGATTCACCACAGAGGCACAGAGAGCACAGAGGCGGGAATCCAGGCCTTTCTCTCTGTGCCCTCTGTGCCTCTGTGGTGAGATTGATTCTCCGAGGTTACGGGAGAGCTTCCACGCGGAGGACGCGGAGGACGCGGTCAGGGCTGGGAACCCGCGACAGGGGACAGGCCGCGGAGGCCCCTCGATCCCTTCCCCATTCGCCCTTTCCGATATCGTGTCGCCGTGAGCGATGCGGCGGCGAGCGGAGGTGACGGCCGGGTGCGGCTGCTGTCGTACTCGGTGCCGTGCGCTTCGTGCGGGTACGACCTGGTCGGGCTGCCGGTTGAGGGCGTGTGCCCGGAGTGCTCGTTCTCGGTGCGTTCGTCGATGGTGCGATACGGGCGTCGGCGCGCTGCGCCGGTGCGGCGGGTTGACCGGGCCGAGTGCGTCGGGTGCGGGTACGACCTGCGCGGGCTGCCCCTCGACGCGGTCTGCCCCGAGTGCGCCACGTCGATCGAACGGTCGATGCGCGGCGACCTGCTGCGCAACGCGCCTCTCGCGCACCTGAGGCGATTGTCCTCGGCAGGCTCCTACATGAGTGCGCTCGTGTGGATCGTGCTCGTCTCGTGGTGCTTCCCGCCGATTGGCGTGATCGCGGCGTGGTGCTGGGCCGTCGGCTGGTGGGGCGTCCTCCGCCCCGACCCGGAGTTGCGGGGCAACGCGCCCGGCGAGCGATGGAGGATCGTCGCCCGCCTGCTCGTCCCGGCTGTGCTGCTGGCCGGGCTGGTCGCCCTGGTTGCGATGTCCGCCCTGCCGTCGGGTGTGGGTGCGGGCGCTGCCGGTGGGCCGGGCGTGCCGTGGACGGATCTGGCGGTGGCGTTCGCGCTTGGGGTGGCGGTGGCGCAGCACGAGTCGAGCCTGCTGTTCGTGCGGGCCTTCGCCCGGCGCGTGCCCGACCGGACGCTGCGGGCAAGGGCGGGCTGGTTGCTCTGGGTCGGGCCGATTCCCGCGGCCATCTGGCTGGGACGCGAGGCGGCGACCCGGCTGGGCGTTCCGCCGTCCGTGCGCCTGGATGGCGTCACGATGCCCGCGGCGTTCATTCTCTTCGTGGTCTGGATGTTCGGGTATCTCGGACTGACCGCGCGGCTCGGAGCGATCCTGGCCGAGGAGTACGTGTACGCGAGCGGGGAGAGGGAAATAGCAAATGGCAAATAGCAAATAGCAAATGGGCAGATCAGGAGGGAACGCGGAGTTCGCGGAGAGGAGCGCGGAGGACGCGGAGGGGGAGCAAATGGCCAAAGGGCCAAAGAGCCGAAGGGCCAAAGGGCCAGATGGGGAGGGGAAGAGGGGCGGGGCCTTTCCAGGCCCCGTCGCGGGCGCTGACGGAAGGCGGACGAGCGTGCGCGGAGCCTGCGCTGGCGCGCGCGGAAGGTTGACGAGCGCGCGCGGAACAATTTCAAGCGCGCGCGGGAGGTTGACAAGCGTGCGCGGAGCGTGCACGGGCGCACGCGTTGCGCGGGATTGCGTTCCCGGGGCCGCGGGCGGGGGCGGACGGCGTGCCGCCGGGGCCGCGGCGCTGCGTCGTGGGGGCGGGGCCGATAAGCGAACGCGGAGGGCGCGGAGAGGAACGCGGAGGGTGCGGAGAGAAGAGGAGGAGGGGCAAGGCACGGGGCCTGGAAAGGCCCCGCCCCTCGACCCTTCTTCCCATCCCCCCTCCGTGTCCTCCGCGTTCCCTCCCCATTTGGCCCTTTGGCCCTTTGGCTATTTGGCCATTTGCTCCCCCTCCGCGACCTCCGCGTTCCGCCCTCACCGCCACGGCGTGACCCGTTCGCCGGTACAGTGGCGGCGTGAGCCCTGTCGATCCGTCGATGCTTCGGCCGGTGAGCGCGGGGCGGCCCGTCGAGGCGGGGCGGCGGTGCGCCAAGTGCGGCTACGACCTGGCCGGGCTGCGCGTGGGCGGGGTCTGCCCGGAGTGCGGGACGATCATCGCGGGGGCGGGAAGCAAGGCCGCGGTGCGGGACTCGCTCACGCTCGCTCCGCTCGCGTACCTGCGGTGGCTGATGTGGGTGTGTGTCGGCCTGGCGGTGCTCGGGCCGCTGAACGGCGTGGCGTTCTTCATCGC
>JAHCJE010000167.1 GCA_026128865.1 Phycisphaeraceae bacterium
CCAGGCTCACAAGTTCAGCAAGTCAGCGGAGGCAAAGATTCAGGCAGCCGGGGGGAGGGCCGAGGTCATTCCCTGTGTTTGAGCGTCTGCTGACCAGTTTCCAAAACATCTTCAAGATACCTGAGCTGCGGACCCGCGTATTGTTCACGCTGGGCATGCTGATCGTCTATCGCGTCGGTGCCCACATCCCCACGCCAGGTATCAACGGTGAAGCCTTATCCGAATTTCTGCAGAAGCAAGGTGGTGCGCTTCTGGGATTCTTGGATATTTTCTCCGGCGGATCTCTTTCACGCCTGACGATTTTCGCGTTGGGCATCATGCCCTACATCAGCGCGTCGATTATTCTTCAGTTACTCACTGTCGTTATCCCGCATCTTTCGAAGCTGGCGAAGGAAGGGGAACGCGGTCGAAAAAAGATCATCCAATATACCCGGTTCGGAACCATTGTTATTGCGTTAATCCAAGGGTTCGGGATTGCCGTTGGTCTTGAACAGATGAACCAGGGTGCGTTCGTCCTGAGTCCCGGATGGGGATTCCGCTTCATGACGGTGATTACCCTCTGTGCGGGCACCGGCTTCCTCATGTGGCTCGGCGAGCAGATCGACCGCTTCGGGATCGGCAACGGCGTCTCGATGATCATCATGGCCGGCATCCTGACCGGGATGCCCCAGGCCGTGCTGTGGGTCTTCGGGAACTTCGACCCGACCGACCCGACGAAGATGAACTACATGAGCCTGCTCTTCCTGCTCGGCGGGTTCGTGCTGGTGGTGGGGGGGTCGGTGATCCTGACCGTGGCGCAGCGGCGCATCCCCGTGCAGCAGGCCAAGCACACGCGCGGGCGGCGCGTCTACGGCGGGCAGCGGAGTTACCTGCCGCTGAAGGTGAACCACGGCGGCGTGATGCCGATCATCTTCGCCAGTTCGCTCATGATCTTCCCGTCGGTGATCTTCGAGGCGCTGGCGGGGACGGCCCAGCCCGGCTCGTCGCCCGCGTGGTGGATCGCCACGACGCGCTGGCTCGGCGACGCCTTCATGATGGGCGAGTTTCCCTACGTGCTGCTCTACGTGCTGATGGTCTACTTCTTCAGTTACTTCTGGATCACCGTGCAGTTCAACCCCGAGGAGATGTCCAAGCAGCTGCGCGACCACGGGTCGTTCATCCCCGGCCTGCGTCCCGGCCCGCGGACCGCCGAGTATCTCGAAACCGTGATGGAGCGGATCACCTACGTGGGGGCGGCGTTCCTGGCCGTTATCGCGGTGCTGCCGATGGTCGTGAACAAGAGCCTGAACATCGACTTCTCGGTGACCCAGTTCCTCGGGGGCACGGGGCTGCTGATCGTGGTGAGCGTGACGCTCGACTTCCTGCAGCGCGTCGAGGCGGCGCTGCTGATGCGGAACTACTCGGGTTTCCTGAGCGGGCAGGAGGGCGGGTCGAAGATGCGCATCCGCGGCCCGAGGGGCTGAGATCGCGGGCATGGCATGGTGATCGTGCTCAAGACTCCCGACGATCTCGCGGCGATGCGCGTCGCGGGGCGGGCGGTGTGGCGTGCCGTTTCGTCCGCGGTCGAAGCGTGCAACGCCGGGATGACGACCGCGGAGATCGCCGGCGCGGCGCGGGCGGCGTCGCCCGGGATGCGGGAGGCGGCGGTCTTCGTGTGCGTGAACGACGAGGCGGCGTTCGCTCCGCCGGGGGCGAGGCGGCTGGAGCCGGGCGACCTTGTGACGGTGGACGTGGCCGGCGCGGTTGCAGGATGGTGGGCCGATGCGGCGGTCGTGGCTGTCGTGCCGCCCGCGAGCGAGGCGGCGTCGCGGCTGATGCGGGCGGCGGAGGGGATCATCGGCGCGGGGCTTGCGTCGATCGTGCCCGGCGTGGCGTGGTCGGTGGTGGCGGCGGCGATGCGTGCGGAGGCGGGGCGGTGGGGCGTCGGTCTGGCGGCGTCGCTCTGCGGGCACGGCGTCGGCAGGCGGCCGCACGAGGGGCCGGAGTTGCGGCCGGGCGAGGTCGGAGGCGGTCGGGGGGACGTCGCGCTCGGGCCGGGGATGGTCGTCTCGCTCGAGCCGACGGTGACGGCCGGGTTGTCGGGAGAGATCGTCGAGCGTGGCGGGGTGGCGGTGACGGCGGATGGCGGCCTCGTCTGCACGCAGGAGCGGACGGTGGCGATCCTGGAAGAAAGCGTGCTGATCTTGACCGGGGCATGACGCGGGGTGCCGGGCGGCCAACAATGTGCTTCCGGTTCTGGGAGGGGCGGCGTCGCCCCCCGGGTCGGCGGCTGCGGGAGGCGTATGGCGAAGCAGGACGAGAAGTTCACGTTTGAGGCGACGGTGATCGAGGCGTTGCCGAACGCCACGTTCAAGGTCCGCCTCCCGAACGAGCAGAGGACCGAGGTGCTGGCGTACGTGTCGGGGAAGATGCGGATGAACTACATCCGCATCCTTCCGGGGGACCGTGTCACGGTGGAGATGAGCCCGTACGACCTGACGAAGGCGCGGATCACCTACCGGCACTGAGACGGCGCGTGGGAGCGGTCGGGCGGCGGGGGTTGGGGAGTGGCCGTGCCCCGGGCGCGGGCCTACGATCCCGGCCCTGCCGCGTGGGCGGGGGAGTTGGTGCGGGTCGTGTCCGAACCGGCCGTCTGGCCCGGGGTTTGAGCCGTGAAGGTCAAGGCGAGCGTGAAGCGTGTGTGCGCGAAGTGCCAGGTGGTCCGCCGCCGGGGCAAGGTTCGCGTGATCTGCAAGGCGGACCCGAAGCACAAGCAGGTGCAGGGCTGACGGGGTTCTGGGTGAAGGAGCATCGCGGTGCCACGTATCGCCGGCGTTGACGTTCCCGAGAAGAAGAAGATCCTGTACGCGTTGCAGTACGTGCACGGGATCGGCCCGAGGTTCGCGTCGGCGATCCTGTCGGAGGCGCAGGTCGATCCGGACCTGAAGGCGAGCGACCTGCCGGAGCAGAAGGTCGCGCAGATCAACGCCATCATCGACGCGGGGTACCTGGTTGAGGGCGCGTTGCGTCGTCACGTGTCGCAGAACATCCAGCGTCTGAAGGACATCCGGTGCTACCGTGGCGAGCGTCACCGCAAGGGTCTTCCGGTGCGTGGCCAGCGGACGCGGTGCAACGCGCGGACGCGCAAGGGCCGGAAGAAGACGGTCGCGGGCAAGAAGGGCGTGAAGGCCAAGTGATCGCCGCGTGTGCCGGCGTCGTCGCGAGGTTCCTGCCCCCGGCGGGGAGAGGGGACCGTTGAAGCGAGGGACAGATGGCGAAGAAGGTCAAGAAGGTTCGCAAGAACGTCGTCCGGGGGATCGTGTACGTCCGGGCGACTCAGAACAACACGATCGTGACGATCACGGACCCCAACGGCGAGACGCTGTGCTGGGATTCGTCGGGGACGATCGGGTTCAAGGGCGCGCGCAAGAGCACGCCCTTCGCGGCGACCCGCGCGGGCGAGCAGGCCGGGCAGAAGGCCCGCAAGCTCGGCATGAGCGAGGTCGAGGTGCGGATCAAGGGGACCGGCCCGGGCCGCGAGTCGGCGGTGAACGGGCTGGTGAGCACGGGGCTGCGGGTGACGGCGGTGGAGGACCACACCCCGGTGCCGCACAACGGCTGCCGTCCCCGGAAGCGCCGCCGCGTCTGACGTGATTTCGTCGCCCCCGGACGGCAGGGGCCGAGGCCACGCGGCAGGGCCTTGGCATCCGAGAGCCGGCGGGCGTCCGACCTCCCCGGAGGCTGCCGCGGTGTCGAGGTGGTCATCATGCGCATCCGCTGGCGTGGGTTGGAGCTGCCGAACCGGATCGTCAACGATCCGAGGTTCCGCAGCGAGACGTTCGGTCGCTTCACGGTCGAGCCGTTCGAGCGTGGGTTCGGGACGACGGTGGGGAACAGTCTCCGCCGGATCCTGCTCAGTTCGCTGGAGGGGGCGGCGGTGAAGAGCGTGAAGATCAGGGGGGCGGAGCACGAGTTCACCACGCTCCCCGGGGTGCTGGAGGACGTGACGGACCTGGTCCTGAACGTGAAGGGGCTGGTGGTCCGTCTGGACGGCGACGGGGAGAAGACGATGCGTCTGGCCGCGCGTGGTCCGGGCGAGGTGACGGCGGACCTGCTCGAGCCGGACCCGGCGATCACGGTGCTGAACAAGGGGCACGTGATCTGCACGCTGACGGACGAGGTGGACTTCGAGATGGAGTTCGTGGTCGGCAAGGGCCGGGGGTACGTGCCCGCCAGCGAGCAGTACAGCCGCAACGAGGACCAGGAGATCGGCCGGATCTTCATGGACGCGATCTACTCGCCGGTGCAGCGGGTGCGTTACAAGGTGGAGGAGACGCGCGTCGGGCAGCGGACGAACTACGACAAGCTGATCATGGAGATCTGGACGAACGGGACGGTCGCGCCGGAGCTGGCGTTGGTGGAGGCGGCGAAGATCCTGCGCAAGCACCTGAACCCGTTCGTGCAGTACTTCGAGCTGGGCCTCGAGCGCGTCTCGGACGAGGCCGCGGCGGCGGCGGGGGTGGACGAGGAGCTGATCCGCAAGCTCAACATGCCGGTGGGCGAGCTTGACCTGAGCGTGCGGGCGAGCAACTGCCTCGAGTCGGCGCGGATCGACACGGTGGCCCAGCTCGTGACGCGGAGCGACGCGGAGTTGTTGAAGCTGCGGTCGTTCGGCCGCACGTCGCTGCGCGAGGTGAAGCGGAAGCTGCTGGACCTCGGCCTGGACCTGGGGATGTCGCTCCCGGAGGGGTACAGCGTGCCGACGCCGTCCGCCTGACGGGGGTGTCGGCCTACAGTAGTGGCCCTCCGGGCCGTCCCGGGGGCGAGGAGGAGTCGCGTCATGCGTCACCGCAGGGCCGGGTACAAGCTGGGTCGGACGACCGCGCACCGTGCGGCGATGCTGCGCAACATGGCGGCGTCGCTCTTCGAGCACGGTCAGATCGTGACGACGGTGCCGAAGGCGAAGGCGGTCCGGCCGTTCGTCGAGCGGATCGTGACGAAGGCGAAGCGGGGCGACCTGCACGCGCGCCGGCAGGTGATCGCGATGCTCGGGGGGGACCGCCGCGCCTTCGCCTGGTCGTACCTCCCCGAGCGGGCGTCGGACGCGGAGCGTGCGCGTGTCGAGGGGCAGCGTGAGCGTGCGGAGGCGTTCTTCGACATCCCGGAGTCGTCGGCCGTGGAGCGCAACCGCTACGGCGAGCTCCGTCGGTCGCCGCGGCTGGTGAAGCACATCTTCGACAACGTCGCCCCGCGGTTCGCCGACCGTGCCGGGGGGTTCACGCGGATCGTGAAGCTCGGCTACCGCCGCCTCGGGGACGGGACGCCGCTGTGCGTGCTGCAGTTTGTCGGGGCGGAGGAGGGGC
>JAHCJE010000168.1 GCA_026128865.1 Phycisphaeraceae bacterium
GTCAGCGAGCCGGACCCGCTTTCCCGCGACACGATCCGGGCTGAGCGCGTCCGCGTCGAACTCGAGCCCGCGCAGGAGGGCGAGGCCGCCGCGATGGACTCGGCGGACCCGGCGGTGCAGTCTCGCTCGCGGCGGGTGCTGCGGATGCACGCCTGGGCCGCGCTGCCCGAGCCGGACGATGACGCCGCGCCGACCCCGGCGTCCGTCGAGAGCACACGCTCCGTAGACGCCGGCCCGGATGCGCCGCCGCGGCTGGCGCGGGCGTTCACGCTCTTCGGGCACGAGATCATCGCGGACAACCAGGCGGGCACGCTCGACGTGCCCGGCGCGGGGCGGCTGATGGTGGCGGACCTTCGCTCCGACGCCGAGGCCGATGCCGACAACCGCGGGACCGCGCTCTTCGACTGGACGGAGTCGTTCCACGTCGAGCGGGCGACGGGCGAGGCGACGATGCACGGCGGCGTGCGCATGAGCCATCGGCGACTCGCCGACAGCCTGCGGACCGATCTCGAAGCCGAGTCGATCACGGCGCGAATCCGCGACGCCACGGCGGACGGCGCGGGCGACCTGAGCGGCGAGCTCGAGTACGCGACCGCCGTCGGCAAGGTCTGGGTGCGGTCGGGTCGGCACGAACTGACGGGGCACAGGCTGGAGTACGACGCGATCGCGGGCACGGCCGAGGCGTTCGCCGACGAGGGAGGCGTGGTCACGGTCGTCGAGGTCGGGCGGACCTCGCCAGTGACAGCGCGGCGCATCTTCTGGAACCTGGTGACGGATCGGATCGAAGTACGCGACCCGGGACCGGCCCGAGCGCCGCGCTGAATCACGCGCTCGATCGGTCGATCACGCGGTAGGACTCGCGCTCGCCGCGGCCGCGGAGGGGGTAGTCCTTGCGGAGCGGGTGGGCGGGGTAGTCCTGCCAGGTGAGGATGCGGCGCAGGTCGGGGTGGTTTCGAAATCGGATGCCGAACATGTCGAAGACCTCCCGCTCGCGCCATTCCGCTCCGGGCCAGATGTCCGTCACCGAATCGACCCAGAGCGCAGGGTCTTCCTCGATGCCGTCGGTGGGGAGAGACGGGTCGAGGAAGGTCTTGACGAAGAAGCGGTCGTCGCGCGTGGTCGAAACGAGGATGTAGACCACGGCGAACCGGCCGGGCATCTTCGCCGGGTAGTTCAGGTAATCGACGCCGAGAACGTCGGAAAGGAAGTCGTACCTGGCGGACTCGTGGTCGCGCAGCAGGCGCATCACCTCGTGCAGGTCCGCCGGCTCGACGATGAGCGTGGACTGCCCGCGGAACTCGGTGGCGCGGAATCGCTTGCCGGGGAAGTGGCCTTTCACGAGGGCGAAGGTCGGGTGGTCGAGATTCGGCATGGTCGTCTCCGCGTGCAGAACAGAGTCTAGGGCGTCGTCCGCGCGGCGTCGGCGAGGGCCGCTCGCTGCTCCTCCGCGGCGTCGGCGACGAGCACGACCGGAAGGTCGGCGCGGCAGGCTGTGAGGAACCGAGCAAGTCGCCTCGCCCCGATCGTGCCTCGGCCGACGGGGCACCGCACGAGCGACCCGGCGGAGACCCTCACATCGGCGATGAAGATCGCGGCGCAGGCCGCGTGGTGTCCGAGCGAGCCGGCGATCCGGTCGAGGTGGTCGTCGGCGTGGTCGAGCATCGCGGGCGTGAGCAGCGCGACAGGTTCGAGCACGAAGCCCAGTCCGAGGTGCTCGGCCATGAACACAGCAGTCCGCGGGGCATCGGAGAGGACGTCGCCCGCTGCGGGCAGGAGCCAGATTCGCAGGCTGGACTTTGCGACCTCGCCGCAGAAGCGGGAGAGCATGGCCCAGGACTGACGGCTCCAGGTTCGGACGGCGGCTTCGACCGGGTCTGGGGCGTCTATGCGACCGGTCGGGAGAAGCAGACGCGGCGCGCCGGCGTACTCCGCCGCGAGGACTCGGGGATCGTCGGTGAGCGGGTTCGCGTCGGCGAAGACAGCGAAGGGCAACGCGGCATCGCCGGAAGCGTGCAGCAGTTCTGCGCCGTGGGGCGTGCGATGCCAGAGGATGAGGCGGTCGGAGGCGATCACTCGGGAGGGTAGGGCGTGATTCGGTTGCGCAAGTGATGCGCGAAGAACGCGGTTCTGGCCAGTTACAGAGACAGAAGCCGATAGTGGTCGGCCTCGCGCGAGGTGCGCAATGAACGCGGCTCGGCCGGAGGCCGGCGGAAGAGGCGACGCAGGGGCGGGAGGCCTGGAGGCGTCGCGGAGCATCCGGCCATGACCGAAAACCTGTTCGAGGGCGTGGCGTGCGGAACGATCCGCGCACGCGAAGAACGCGAACGCAAAGCGCGTCTCGAAGCGACCACGTGTCAGGGCGTGCAGGAGCAACCGCTCGCTCACGCTTGCGGCTCGGTGAGCGACGCAGAACCGACAGGCTCTCCCGGAGCATGCCGGTTGCGTCGTGAACAGCTGATGTCGCGGATTCTCGAACTGACGGGGGGTCGTTCGCGTGACTTTCTCGAGGGGTTCACCGACGAACGACTCGCCGACTACCTCGAACGACTCCTCGCCAGCCGCGAACCGCGCGGACCGGATGCCCGCTGGATTCGACGAGGTGAAACTCCCGCAATTGTGGGGAGAGAATCCGCGCTCTAACCGGCACGGAAATCGCCTCCTCGCCCGGATGCGAGACGAGCGGTCGGCCAAAGCGGGCGAAGGGAATCGAACCCTCGACATTCAGCTTGGGAAGACTGGAGCGCCCGATCGCAAGCCGCGAATCCTCCGCGGTTTACGGCGCTCGCCGCGCCCGCTTGCACCAGCGCTTGCACAAGGCGTCGGCGATTGGGTCGGCGCGAGCGGGCAACCGGCGTCATTCCCCGATGCGTCTGGAAGCCAGGGGCGCTCATGGACGCAACGGCCGGTCGGCCGCAACGCCCTGCGCGACGGAGCGGGTGTTCGGCACGGGACGGCGCGGAGCGGCAACGCTGCGCGGTTCCGACGGCGCGCGGGCCGAGTTCGTGTCCGTGACCGTTCCCGCGGCCTGACGGCCGCGCCCCGCTGAGATTTTGCATGATTTCTCGGTGCCCTCCGCGGCCAGCCGCTGCTGCGGCGTGCGCTCCGGTGCGCGATCGGAGCGCGTCTCGCGCGCGCATCGGCGCAGCGCAGCCCTTCTGAACGCGGCGCGCGCGCGTTATCATGTCGCAGCGCACGACGCGCGCTCGATGGCCAGGAGAGCCGCATGAACGTCGTCAATCGGCCGCTCGATGAGATCACGCCTTACGAGGGCAACCCGCGCGTGAACGACCCGGCCGTGGACGCGGTCGCGCGGTCGATCCGCGAGTTCGGCTTCCGCCAGCCCATCGTCGTGGACGAGCGCGGCGTGATCATCGTCGGCCACACGCGCTGGAAGGCGGCGCGCGAGCTCGGGCTTCAGCACGTGCCGGTCCACGTCGCCGAGGGCCTGACGCCCGACCAGGCGCGGGCCTACCGCATCGCGGACAATTCGACCGCCTCTCTCTCGGCCTGGGACGTCGAGCTGCTGCCGGTCGAGATCGGCGCGCTGCGCGACGCCGGGCTGGACCTGACGATCCTCGGGTTCGACGGCGACGAGCTGGCCCGGCTCATGGCTCCGCCGGGCAACCCCGGCCTGGCCGACCCGGACGACGTGCCCGAGCCGCCGGACCAGCCGACGACCAAGCGCGGCGACCTGTGGGTGCTGGGCGAGCACCGGCTGCTCTGCGGGGACTCCAGCAGCGCCGAGGACGTGGACCGGCTGCTCGACGGGCACACGGTCCACCTGGCGAACTGTGACCCGCCCTACAACGTCCAGGTGTCGCCCCGCACGAACAACGCCTACATGGCGGGCGACCAGCGGGGCATGCCCACGCCGGCACAGGGGGTCGCCAGCGGGACCTGGAAGGTGCCCGCGGTCTCGAAGCCCGGCACCCGCCACCGCGCCGACAGCTCGGTGGGCGTCACCAAGAAGATGCGCGCGCGCGACCGCCCCCTGGCCAACGACTTCGTCTCCGACGAGGAGTTCGCCCGGTTGCTGCGGGCATGGTTCGGCAATCTGGCGCGAGCGCTGGAGCCCGGCCGCGCGTTCTACCTCTGGGGCGGGTACAGCAACCTCGCCAACTACCCCGCAGCGCTCAAGGACTGCGGGCTGTACTTCTCGCAGGCGATCGTCTGGGACAAGCAGCACCCGGTGCTGACGCGGAAGGACTTCATGGGATGCTTCGAGATCGCATTCTATGGATGGCGCGAGGGCGCCGGGCACCAGTTCTTCGGGCCGAACAACGCGCTGGACCTCTGGCACGTCAAGAAGGTCAACCCGCAGTCGATGGTCCACCTGACCGAGAAGCCCGTCGAGCTGGCGGCGCGCGCGATGGCCTACTCGTCGAGGCCGGGGGAGAACGTGCTGGACCTCTTCGGCGGGTCTGGTTCGACGCTGATCGCGGCCGAGCAGCAGGGGCGGCGGGCGTACCTGATGGAGATCGACCCGGCGTATGCAGATGTCATCCTGCGGCGCTGGTCCCAGTTCGTCGATCGCCAGCCGGTCCTCGACGGGACCGGAAAGACGTTCGCGGAGATCGAGGAGGTACGGCGTGCATAGTGCCTGTATCGGCTGCGGCCGTCCCGTTCCGGCGTCGCCGACGCGGCGGGCCAACGGCAGGGGCCGGTACTGTTCGCGGAGCTGCATGGCCAGGTCCCGCGTGGGCCGGTTCAGCCCCCGCTGGACGCACGGCCGTTATGTTCGGAGCCGCGTCCGATGTGTGCGGTGCGGGGAGTGGTTCGTCGGCAGGGCGTCCCGACGGTTCTGCTCGGCAGCGTGCGCCAAGCGCCCGGTGACCATGCCGACTTGCGAGCAATGCGGCGAGCGATTCCGCGCTGCCCGTCTCGCGCAGCGCTTCTGCTCGGCGGCTTGCAAAATCAGGGCCCAGACGACCGGGCGCCGGACCATCCGGCGGACGGTCCGCAAGGCTCGCAGCGCGCAGAGCCTGGTGCGCTACCACGTCCAGGCCGGCAACATCGTCCACCCCGAGGTCTGCGAGGAATGCGGGGCGTCCGATCGCCGCATCGAGGCGGCGCACTTCGACTACGACGACCCGCTCCGAGTCCGATGGCTCTGCCGCTCTTGCCATGTTCGGTGGGACAAGCAGCATCCGAAGGGAGGGACGGTCGTGGTCACGCGAAACGCTCTCGCCGGAGAAACACCCGCGACCAGCATCGCGGGTGAGG
>JAHCJE010000169.1 GCA_026128865.1 Phycisphaeraceae bacterium
TCGGTCACCACGCCGGCCGCGACATCGACGACGTGGACCATGTCGGCGATTTCCGAGGTAACGTAGAGCGTCGCCCCGTCGGGGCTGAGCATGACGCCTTCCGGCTCTGCGCCGGTCGGGATCTCGTGAACGATGATCTTGTCGGCGATCTCGATGACCTGCGCCGTCGAGTTCTCCTCGTTGGAGACGAAGAGCTGCGTCTCCTCGGCGTTAAGCACGAACATCTCCGGGCTGCGGCCGGTCGGGATGTGATCGATGACGGTAAGCGTCTCGATGTCGATCACGTCGATCACGTCGTCATCGCCGCACGCGACATAGAGTAGCGTGTGGGCCTTGTTAATCTGCAGGTCGCGCGGACGGCGCGAGGTCGGAATGCTGGCTACGACGGAGAAGTTGTTGGCCGGATCGAGCACGAGCACGTTGTGGGTGCGCTCGTTGCTGATGAAGATGTAGCCGGTTCCGGCCGCCGAAGCGGGCGTGCTGGTCAGCGCCGTTCCGACGGCGAGACCGACGACCAGCGCGGCCGAGGCAAAGCGGCGCTTGGTGAGTCTGAACATTGAAATTCCTCCACTAACCGGGGTGGTGCGTTGTGACACGGATGGCCCGGACCGGCCAAGGCCGGCCCGGGACCGCGCTTATGTCGGGCGTCGCGCGACTAGCGGACGATCATCGTCCCGACCATGCCGCGCTCTTGATAGCCCGGGGCGAAGAACTCGTAGTTGCCCGGGCGGAGCGGCACGAACGAGATCGAGACGGTTCCTTCGTCGTCCCACTCGATGCCGTAGAAGGCGCCGTTGACCTTCACTTCGATGCCGTCGATCACGATCTGGTTGATCCAGGAATTGCGCCACAAGGCGGGCGCCTGGACCATGAGCTCCTCGACGCCGTCGCTGGTGATCCGCAGATTGTAGGCCTTGCCAGTCTCGAGCTCGAACTCGGTCGTCGAGAAGGTGAGCGCGGAACCGTCGATTTCGACGTCGAGCGGCGTGGCACCGGTGCTCATGCTGCTGCCGGTGACGGTCATGGTGCCGCTGAAGCCCTGCTCTTCCACGAAGAACGGGTAGACGCCGGGCCGGATCGGGACGAAGCCGACGGTGAGCGTGCCAGGCCCGTCAAACTCCAGACCATACAGGGAGCCCGAGCTGTGGATCTCCTTGTCGTTGATGATCACCTGGTTGAACCAGGCGTTGCGGAACAGCTCGGGAGCCTGGATCAGGGTCTCCAGAATGCCGTCACTCTCGATCGTCCAGATGTAGTACTTGCCGGTTTCGAGCTCGAACTCGGTGCCGTTCATCACGTTGCCGGCACCGTCGATCGAGGTCTCGAGGAAGGTCGGCTGCGAGGCGAGGTTGCCTGCGGCCATGGCGGTGACGGGAACCAGAATCGTCGCGGCGGCAAGCGCGGCGGTGATCTTCTTCACGGGGTATTCCTCCCACAGGGTTGGGCAGCGGCATTGACCGCCGCCATAGTTGGTTACGGGAGTCATGTTTTAACGGCCTACATCGGCCCGTCAAATCGCGTGATCGCGATCACGAACGGTCGCCCGGCCAGGAACCACGTGTTATCTGGAGGCCGCCGGCCTTGATCTTCGCGTCAAAACCGCGCACCGAAGGACGGCTCGGCGGTCGGTCGATCGGGCCGCAAGTCGAGCACAACGGGCCGCAGAAGCCCGTGGCCAGGAGACCTGACTGGAGAGGATTGAATGAAGAGTGGTGCGGCGGTTCTCGAGGTCAGAAAGCTCGAGAAATCGTACGGTCGCGTGAAGGCGTTGGCAGGGGTCGATCTGACGGTGCGGGAGGGCGAATTCGTTGCCCTTCTGGGTCCGAATGGGGCCGGTAAATCGACGCTGCTTCAGTTGCTTACGGGCCTTTTCTCCCCGGACAACGGGAGCATCATGGTTCTCGGCAATGACCTCCGGCGCAGCGCCATCAGGGCGCTCGCGGGGATCGGCGTCGTGTTCCAGCAGCCGACGCTCGACCTTGAGCTGAGCGTTCGCGCCAACCTCCTGTTTCACGCCGATCTTCACGGCCTCAACCGCCGGGCGGCGCGGGAGCGCATCGATGCCTCGCTGAAGCGCTTCGGCCTTGCCGACCGCGCCCGCGACCGGGCCCGCACCCTGTCCGGGGGCAACCGCCGGCGGGTCGAACTCGTCCGTGCGCTGCTCCACCGACCTCATATCCTTTTGATGGACGAGGCGACGGTTGGTCTCGATCCGGCGAGCCGCCGGGACATCCTCAACGACATCCTCCGGCTCTGCCGGGAGGAGAATATCGGCGTGCTGTGGACCACCCATCTGGTGGACGAGGTCGAGGTGGCGGACCGCGTCGTCGTGCTCAATCGCGGCAAGGTCCTGTTCGACGGGCTGATGGCCGACCTGCTGCTGCGCGAGAAGACGGACGACATGGGCGCCGCCTTCATCCAGATCACCGGCGGCGACGCCGCGCCGAACGGCCAGCCGATGTCCGCGGCCGCCGCCGACTGAACGACAAAAGGCCCCGATCGCTCGGGGCCTTTTGTCTCGTGATATCTCCGACTGCGCCTAGAGCGGCCCCTTCTCCGGGAGCGGCACGGCGGGCATGTCGTTGAAGATGAGCTCGAAATTCATCGGCTCGAAATCGCCGCCGCTGTTGTCGCCCCGTCCGGGCTCGCCGCCCTCGGGCCTCTCCTCGTCCTCTTCGCTCTGCCCGCCCTGCTCCTCTTCCTGCTCGCGGAACTCCACCTGGACCTGTTCCCCGGCATTGAGCTGGGACTGGGCGCCCGCGGTCTGCTCCGCGGCCTGTTCGGTGTAGGCGAGCTCGTAGGCGCGCGGCCGGCCGCTCGGGACGTTCTGACTGTCGAGTTCCTCGACCCAGAGGAAGATCGAGCCTTCGGCGCCCGTGAACGCGTCGGGCTCGACGATCCGGGTTGCCACCAGCGAAAGCCGCGCCGGCATGATGTCCCGGGTCGGCCAGCCCAGCAGCGATGAGATCGACAGATAGCTGGCGGCGAAGAAGATGGTGGTGAGCACGATGGCCCCACCCTTCACCCACCACCGCCAGCGCGACGTAAGGTTGAGGCTGAGCAGTAGGATACCGATCAGCACATAGGCGGCGACAGTCGCCAGAACGACACCAACAGGCATGGCCGTCTAGTCCCGCACGCCTTGGTCGCCGCCCCGCACGCGCTGGGTCAGCGAAATCTGGCGATCGTTGAGGTTCGAAGGGTTACCCTCGGCGTCGAGGGTAAAGCGCACGACGGTTTCCTCGTCACCGCGGTGATCGAGCTCAACGCTGCCGTAGTAGATGACCTGAAGGGTCGGATTGACGCGCTCCACCTTCACCGAGATCGGCACCGGCTCGATGCCGTTGGCAACGTAGTGCTGGACGTTGACCACATACTCGCCGGCAACGATGCCGCGCAGCGTGACGGTCTCCTGATTGAGGAGGTTCTCGATGCGCTGCCCGTTGATGACGACCGTGTCGCGGAAATTGCCGCGGTCGTCGCGGTCGAGGTGAAGGAGGCCGGCTTCCTTGTTGTTGTACCAGACGATGTTGCCGCCGGGATCCATGACATAGGTGTCGATGTCGTCGGGGTGACCCTCCGGCCAGGTCACCGTGATGATGTACTCGGCCATGATGTCGACATTGCCGGTCATCGCCTCGGGCCGGATCAGCGCGAAGGCAATGAACACCATGAAGGAGAAGCCCATCACGACATTGAACAGCATGTCGGTGAAGGGGACGAAGCTCCCGTCGTCGCTGCCGTCGAAAAGGCTTTCCTCAGACATCGGCCGACCGCTCGATGGACGGCACCACATACACCTCGGTCACCTCGGTGATCATGTGGAACAGGTCGGCGATCGCTTCGTCGAGCAGGTAGTACTCGAACTTGAGGAGGAGGGCCGTGGCGATGCCGGTAACCGTCACGTTCAGGGCGATGGCCATGCCTTCCGTCATGCCGGTCAGCGTCTGGCGCAGCGTCTCCACGTCGAACGACTCCAGGCCGGCGATCGGGATCAGCATGAGGATGAAGCCGACGGCGGTGCCCAGAAGGGCAAGGCGCAGCAGGCTTTCCGAAATGAACAGGCCAAGCTTCTCGCGGCTGCGGAGCTGATCGGCCAGCGACCGCAGCAGCAGCGTCTGGTCCAGGCGTTTGCCACCCAGCGCGCGCGACTTCGCGAAGAGGTCGTAGATGTGGTTGGTGATGATGCCGGGCTCCAGCTCGCGCCCGTCGGGGGTCACCACCCGGTCATCGAGGATCTGGAGCGGGCGTCCGCCGCTATCGATGATCGCGTCGCGTACCTTTCGCGCCACGATCAGCTCCCGCGACACGATCACGGTCTGGTAGAGGCAATGGAGCGCGGTGACGACGAAGATGCCGATGATCACCAGCGCGATGCGCGTGGGATCGGTGTCCAGCATCTGCTGGATGATGCCGAAATAGAAGAGAACGATGACGCCGAACGCAGCCAGCGCGTTGACGAGTATCCATTTCAGGAGAGGGGCGTAATCCCGCGACTCCCCGTCCGTCCCGAAGAGGGCGGCCACGATCGATTGCATTAGCGGCACTCACATTTCGGGAGATGTCGCCGGCCGCATCTTTACGGTCCGTCGCATCGCTCCTTGGGTTTCGTCCTGCCGTGTCTTCTTATTGTTACCGAGGTCGGCTAGCCGGCCCCGGTCCACTGCCGGGCGACCTTGCCGTCAAGCGCCAGTTTTCGTCAACTCCAAAAGCTGGGTGGCGCGAAAAAGCCGTTGGCACGACGGCATTGCCGGCAAGGGTTCCTACCCGGACGGGTGGACTCTACCCGGTCACTTCGGCGGATGACGCTCAGCCATTGTCGTCGCTCGTGATGAGCGCGCTGGCGACGACTTTGTCGATACGGCGCGCATCGAGGTCCACCACCTCGAAGCGCCATCCGTTCCAGTTGAACGCCTCGCCGACCGACGGAATGTGGCCGAGCTGGTGCAGGACGAAACCGGCCAGCGTCTGGAAATCGGCGTCGGCCGCCATGCCGGTCACGCCGAGCACGCCCTCCGCATCGTCGATCGCGGTGCGCCCGGACAAAAGCCACGACCCGTCCTCGCGACGGACCGCGTCCGGCTCGGTGTCGTCTTCGTCCTCGGGCAGGTCGCCCGCGATCGCCGCGAGGATATCGGTCAGCGTGACGATCCCCTCGAACGAGCCGTGCTCGTCGAGGATGATC
>JAHCJE010000017.1 GCA_026128865.1 Phycisphaeraceae bacterium
CCACAGCATCACCATCAGCGGGAAGCACTACGCCAACGCCGTGCCGGACGAACTCTTCGAGCGGGCGGCCAAGTCGACCGCAGCCTGCGCGCAGCGCCTGGCGCAGCGGAAGGCGTCGGATGGGGACGGAAACGAACAGAAACAGGGGAACGGCGCGGATCGCGCTGAAGCGCGGAACTCCGCAGGTTTCCGGGACTTGCGGCGTATTTCCGCAAGCCCCGGAGTTTCGGAAGAATGGAGCCGGGGGGATTCGAACCCCCGTCCCGATGCAGCCGGCAGGGCGCCTCTACGCGTGTAGTCGGCGTTTTGTATCTCGGGCTGTGGGCGGCCGCCGACGGCCTCCCCTTCGCCCCAGCCCCCGGTGCAATCTCATCCACGCGGCCGGGTGCGCCCCGCGCGGACCAGCCCGATGTCTTCGATCCCCGCCCCATCGGGCGTCGGGCGGGGATCGCGCAGCCTAATTAGGCCGCGAGGGCATAGCTGTTGTTGCCAGCTACTTGTGTGCGTGCTTTTTACGAGGCAAGCACGCCCCTCGACGCGCCACGCCAAGCCTGCTCTGCCCGGTCGAAACCAGATCGGCCCCAGATGCCAAAGATCCAACCCCACATTCTACGCACGCCGACTACGCACGCCGACCGCTCACCGCGCCGCCGCCCGGCCCGACCTACCCTCGCGGACCGGGCGAGCATCGGCTGCGAAAGGCGACGGCATGGCGGCACGCGGGCACGAAACTCGGGCCGAACTCGAACGCACCCACTCCCCTGCCGCCATCCGACGCAGGCTCGGCCGCCCCAGACGCCACAGTTACCTCAGCGACGGCATCTTCGGCGCCATCGACGGCGCGGTCACCACCTTCGCCGTCGTCGCAGGCGTTACCGGCGCGCAACTCTCCGCGGGCGTCATCGTCATCCTCGGCGCGGCCAACCTCCTCGGCGACGGATTCAGCATGGCCGCCGCGAACTTCCTCGGCGCACGCGCCGCCCGACAGCAGCACGAACGCGAGCGCCGCCTCGAAGAGCGCGAGATCGAACTCCACCCCGACGGCGAACGCGAGGAAATCCGCCAGATTTTCGCCCGCAAGGGCTTCACAGGCACCCTCCTCGAGCAGGTCGTCGGCGTCATCACGAGCGACCGAAAACGCTGGATCGACACCATGATGACCGAGGAGCACGGCGCGGCCCAGGAACTCCGCTCCCCCTGGCGCGCCGGCGCGGCCACCTTCGCTGCTTTCATCGTCGTCGGCGCGATCCCGCTCCTCCCGTTCGCGGGCGTCCTCATCGGTGCAATCGACCTCCCCGAGCGGCCATTCGCCTGGAGCGCTGCTTTGACCTGCGCGGCCTTCTTCCTCGTCGGCGCGGCCAAGAGCCGATTCGTCGACCAACGATGGTGGCTCAGCGGCCTGGAAACTCTCGGGGTCGGGTCGATCGCGGCCGTGTTGGCGTACGCGGCAGGCGCGCTGCTCGGAGGTCTGGTGCGCGCCGTCTAGACCGCACCCGCGCGCCGCAGCATCGGCTGCGGGCGCAGGTACGTCAGGCTCCGCCACACCCACTCCATCGGCCCGAACCGGAAGAAACGTAGCCACACCACGCTGAACGCCACCTGCGCCGCGTAGATGCCCAGCACGATCCCCACCCGCTCCGACTTCGTCGTCTCGCCGAAGAGTCCCAGGCCCCACCAGTAGAAGATGCCTGTGGCGAGCAGGGACTGGAGCAGGTAGTTCGTGAGTGCCATGCGGCCGACCTTTGCGAGCGCGTCCGTAACCGTTCGCGCCGCACCGCTGCGCACGAGCAGGGTGATCGCACAGAGGTAGCCCAGGCTCAGGATCGGCCCGCCGACCATCATCAGGACGTTGGCGAAGAGGAGGAAGAACCACATCGGGGCGATCGTCGGAAGGGACGCGTAGAGGAGCGAGGCGGGGAGTCCGATGCCGAGGCCGAGGATGGCGAGGCGCTTGTGCCAGTGGTGGTTTCTCGGCTCGAAGAGACCCGCCTTCAGCATGGCCGCGCCGAAGAGGAACATGGCGGCGACGTTCCACCAGAAGCCGAAGGCACAGAATACGAGCATCGATGCGAAGGTGACCGCCCGGAAGAAGAACGCCTGCTTGAAGGGGCCGTCGCGGTAGGCCTCGCGTTCAGCGTCCATCCAGACGGGCGATGTCAGCGGGCCGCCTACGCCCTGCATCTGGGTCGGATCCCCGAACACCGCCATCGCACGCTCGATCGGCGTCCGTGGTTCGTGCGTCTCCGGGATCGGCGGCGAGTCGGGAGTCAGGGCCTCGTCCGCGATCGCGGCGGACTCGCCATCGGCGGGCGAGGTCTCGACCATCGCCGGCGCACGATCGGCGGTGAGCGCATCCGCCTGGAGCGCGCCCATCGCCCCGAACAGCAGCCCGAGCGCCACGCAGACGGCCATCATGCCCGCGCCCGCGAGCGCGAGCGTCCGCGCCCTGCAGTTGATGAGCAGCAGCAGGAGCATCCCGGTGGTGCTGTAGATGAACAGAATGTCGCCGTACCAGAGGAGAAGGGCGTGGGCGAGGCCGAAGACGGCAAGGATGAACAGCCGCCGGAGGCCGGTGCCGACGAGCGAACGGCCGCCCGCCCTGGCACGTTGCCACTGGATCGCCAGCCCGACGCCGAAGAGGAGCGAGAAGAGCGGATAGAACTTCCCCTCACAGAAGACCTTGACGAAGTAGTGAGAGATCAGGTCCGGCGTTGAAAGCCCCTGCGGAGGGTTCGGGTCGAGAAAAGGGCCGAACACGTCGCCGTGCATCCCGACGTTGACCATGAAGATGCCGAGGAGTGCGAACCCCCGCGCGGCATCGATCGCGTTGATGCGGGCGGACTCTGGGACGGGGGCGAGCGTGCCGGGTATTGCCATGCCGACTCTTGGGGGCGTGTGGGGAGCGGTTTCAGGGGCGTTCATTGCCCACAGGGTACCGTGGGTCGATCCGCTGCACGGAAAGCTGAGGGGATTGACGCTCCATCGGGGGTTGATTGTTGTTGCATCGGGGCCTGTCGTGCCGCTAGAGTCGGCACATGGAACCTGAACAAACCGCGAGCGTGAGCGGTGCGCCCCCAGCCCGTCCGTTGGTTGGTGAGGCCGCGTTCATCGCGTACGAGACCTTGCCGAACCCGGGCTTTGTTCTTGAGCCGGGGACTCAGCGCCGGGCGTGGATGGACGAGTTCACGGCGCGTGTGCCGTACCGTTGCCTGCCGCTGAACATGGCGAACCAGGCGGGGTGGGTGGTACGGACGCACGTGGGCTTCAGCGTGACGTGGAGCGGGAAGGACGACATCGCCGCGTTGAAGATCTCGTACATGGATCGCCTGAGCGACCAGGAGATCAACCGTCTGGGCGGCTACATCAAGAGCAACTTCGGTGACGGGATCGTGACGATGTTGTTCCCGTGGTTGTTCCGGACGCCGCCGGGGATCGGGTTGTGGGTGCACGGGCCTGCGAACACGTTCGTGCACAATGCGCAGCCTCTGGAGGGTATCGTCGAAACGGACTGGGCGTGCGCGCCGTTCACGATGAACTGGAAGATCCTGAAGCGGAACGACCCGGCGTACTTCCAGAAGGGTGACGTGCTGTGCATGCTGACGCCGTTCCCGCTGGACTTGCTCGAGTCTTTACGGGCCGAGGTGAGGCCGATCGAGTCGGACCCGGAGCTGCACGCCCGCTACAAGGCAGCGATCGAAGAGCGTCGCCGGACATTCCAGCGGGCGATCCAGCAGGGCGAGCAGGGTTTCGAGCTGAACTACATGCGCGGGCAGACGCCCGACGGCGACCGGTGGGCGAACCACCGCACGAATCTGAAGCTGCGTGCCTTCGTGAGGCCTGACGAGGCGTCGCAGGGCGGGGCGTGATCGGGTGGTGAGTCGGCGCGCGGATTCAGGGGCTTGCGGCGTCGGGCGGCGCTCGCGGCTCGATCTTTTCCTCGATGGATTTGATGATCTGCTGCGATCGCTTCTCGTCGCCGAAGAGTCCGATGCGCACCTTTGTCCGTGTCTGGTCCACCCTCCGCTGCTGCAAGCGGAGCGTGATCTCCTCCCCGCCCGGCGTGCGCGACCTGATCCGCGCCGAGTCCTCATCCCGCGACGACGATGCCACCGGAAGTTCGAGATCCTCGAACGCCCCGAGCACGGCCTCCCACACCTCCTCCAGCGGCGCGTCAACGTCGTGCGTCGTCTCCCCGTTCGCGTAGGCGTACACGACCACCGCGGCGCAGCCGGCCTGATGGACGATCATGGGCAGAAAGCCGATGCAGAAGAGGGCAAGGGCAGCGAAGCGAAAAGGGTGCGCATCATGCGATCAGCATACCGCGCCGGGGACAGGGGCTGCTGGTGCCTGCGTCAATCGCATCCGAGGCTATACAGGTTCAGGAAGCAAAGGAAGTCGAGCGTGTTGACGACGGTGTCTCCGTTGCAGTCTGCCTCGGGATCGCCAGCCGCGAAAAGGCTGAGGAAGCAGAGGAAGTCGAGCGTGTTGAGCACCCCATCGCCGTTGCAGTCGGCCGCGCACGGACCGGACTGGTCGGGCAGAATCTCGTACGTCTTGCCGTACACCTGGAACGTCCACTCGTCCGTGCCGAAGTCCTTGAAAAAGATATCCAGGCCTGTCATGTCGGAGGTCGTCCAGAAGACGAGATCACCCCACTCCCCGTCGATGGGTAGCAATGGGGCCTCGCCATCCGGCATCCTGAACCGAAAGCCGCCGAAGTCCCGCACGTTCCCCCACGGATCGGGTTCCCCGAGCTCGAGAAGGTCATCGACGGGGTTGAAGTCCCACGGGACGCCGTTGACGCCGAACGTCGGTTCCGCATCGAGATTGAGCGGTGCGTTCGGGAACACCCAGAACTCGTCCACGGCCACGTCGTCTCCCGCCGTGATGGCCCACTGATTCATCAGCGAGGGGACCGGACCGGCCTTGTTGTAGGCCTGCGCGGTCTGAACCATCTTGAGTTCGCGGATCTGAATCTTGTCGTAGCGATTGTCAGCCCCGGCGTTGGAGAGCATCGTCCGGCCGTCGTTCGGATCGAATCGGTACCAGTTGTACTGGATGCGATCCTTGGGGTCCGCTGGGATCGGGAACGGGTCCGTGCCGAGGTAGCGCTTCGCCTTGAACCCCGCGTCGGGCTTCCGCTTCTTCGGATCAAAGATGGCGTCAGCGTCGTTGTTGCCCCGGTTGCAGTCCGGGTCGGCAAACCAGAGCCTCGGGTTCGCCGCATCGCCGAGGTCATAGCCGACCACCGCAAGGGCGTGGTAGTTGCCCACCTTGGTCCCCTGCGCCCACCAGAGCGACTTCGGGTACGCCACGCCACCCTTCGGCTCGACGATCATCACCACTTCGTGGCCGCGGGCGCCCATCTCCTTCACCGCCGCGTCCACCATGCTGTCGGTGAAGTACGGAGCACGCATCGGCGTACTGGCTTGCGAAGACAGATAGATGATGGCAGGAACTCCGTTGATCGCGCCGTGCGTGGCGTCGATGTTCACAAGCCCATTCTTCTTGAGATGGTCCGGAGCGCCGATGCGGTCCTTCAGAATCTCATCGATCTGTTTCGCCCCGTAGGCCGCATCGAACACCTCGATCTCGTCGTTGACCGTGGGCAGCCAGGCAGCGCCGTCGATCGCAGCGGGCATGAGGCCCTTGTACTTGCCCGCCTTGTCCTTGGCATAGCGGGCGTAGAACGCGTTCATCATCGACGTTTGGAAACACCACCCGCCGAACCTGCCTCCCGGGAACTGCCACGTCGCCTTCTGCATCGCGTCGCCGTCCGTCGCGTCCCCCCAGCGCTGGTGCTGGTAGAAGTCGGGGAACGAGCCTCGGAACGTCTGCGACCTCGCCTCGCCGCACGCCGCGATCAGGACCGTCAACGCGGCGATGGCACGCACGACATGAACCTGGTTCAACACGGTGGACCTCCTGTGCTGAGATGAAGCCGACGCGCGACAAGCCGCCTGCGGAACACGAACTGCCCATATGGCGGCATACACCCGAACCCGGAATCGAGCGTCGAGGCTATCGGACCCCTCCCCGATACACAAGAGAACTCCTGTGGTTCAGAACTTGTTCGGTCACCCCTCTTCGCTCTCCTTCAGTCTCGCCAGCACGCTGTAGTCCTCCAGCGTCGTCGTGTCCTGCGTGATCTTCTCCTCACCCGCCGCGATCGAACGCAGCAGCCGACGCATGATCTTCCCGCTCCGCGTCTTCGGTAGCGCGGGCGTGAACCGGATCTGGTCCGGCCGCGCGATCGCCCCGATCTCCTTCGACACGTGCTCGCGCAGCGCGGCCTTCATGGCATCCGCCTCCGCCGGCGACTTCGGCTCGCGGCTCGGCTCCAGCGTGCAGAACGCCGCGATCCCCGTCCCCTTGATCTCGTGCGGCATCCCGACCACCGCCGCCTCCACCACCGCCTCGTGCGACACCAGCGCGGACTCGACCTCCATCGTCCCCAGCCGGTGCCCCGCCACGTTGATCACATCATCGACGCGGCCCATGATCCAGAAGTACCCGTCCGCGTCGCGCCGCGCCCCGTCCCCCGTGAAGTAGTACGGCTCGCCGTTCACCGGGCTGTGCACCCGCGAGAAGTACGTCTGCACGAATCGCTCCCGGTCGCCGTAGATCCCGCGCAGCATCCCCGGCCACGGGCGGCGCACCACCAGCAGCCCCCCCGTGTTCGGCGGCTGCTCCTCCCCGCGCTCGTTCACCACCGCCGCGTCCACCCCGAAGAACGGCAGCGTGCACGATCCGGGCTTTGTCGGCGTGCACCCCGGCAGCGGCGTGATCATGTGCCCGCCCGTCTCCGTCTGCCACCACGTGTCCACGATCGGGCACCGCTCCCCGCCGATCGTCCGGTGGTACCACATCCACGCCTCCGGATTGATCGGCTCGCCCACCGTACCCAGCACCTTCAGCGACGAAAGATCGTGCTTGCGCGGGTGCTCGTCGCCCCACTTCATGAACGCCCGGATCGCCGTCGGCGCGGTGTAGAACTGCGTCACCCCGTGCCGCGCCACGATCGACCAGAACCGGTCCTCGCCCGGGAAGTTCGGCGCGCCCTCGTACATCACCGTTGGGACGCGGTTCGGCAGCACGCCGTACACGATGTACGAGTGCCCCGTCACCCACCCCACGTCAGCCGTGCACCAGAACACCTGCCCCGCGTCCGGCACGAGATTGAACGCCAGCCGGCTCGTCAGGTACGTGTGCACCATGTACCCGCCCGTCGTGTGCAGAATCCCCTTCGGCTTGCCCGTCGACCCCGACGTGTACAGCAGGAACAGCATGTCCTCCGAGTCCATCGCCTCCGCCGCGCACTCCGACGGCGCGCCGCGCACCGCCTCGTGCCACCAGCGGTCGCGCCCGTCGTGCCACGCGATGCCGTTCCCGCACCGCCGCAGCACGAACACCGTCCGCACCGCCTCCGGCGTACCGGCGAGTTGCGCGCACGCCGCGTCCACGTTCTCCTTCAGCGGCACCACGTGCCCGCGCCGCCACGCCCCGTCGCACGTCACGATCACCCGGCTCTTCGCGTCGTGCACCCGGTCGATGATCGCCTGCGAACTGAACCCCCCGAAGATCACCGAGTGCGCCGCACCGATCCGCGCGCACGCCAGCATCGCCACCGCCACCTCCGGCACCATCCCCATGTAGATGGTCACCACGTCCCCCTTCTTCACGCCCACGCTCTTGAGCGCGTTGGCGAAGCGGCACACCTCCGCGTGCAGATCGCGGTACGTCAGCCGACGAACCTCCGGCCCGCCCGCCCCGACCGGCTCGCCCTCCCAGATGATCGCCGTCTCGTCCCCGTGCCCCGACTCGATCTGCCGATCCAGGCAGTTGTACGACAGGTTCGTCCGCCCGCCCACGAACCACTTCGCGTCCGGCGCCTTCCACTCCAGCACGCTCCGCCACGGCGTGAACCAGTGCAGTTCCGACGCCGCCTCGCCCCAGAACCCCTCCGGGTCCTCGACCGACCGCCGGTGCAGCCGCCGGTACTCCTCCATCGACGCCACGTGCCACCGCGGCATGCCCAGGTCCGCCGCCGGCCGGGGCTGGAACACCCGGTTCTCCTGCAGGATCGACTCGATCGACGCGCTCTCGGGGGTCGCCATGGCTCAACTCCGGCTTGCAACGCGGCCACGCGGCGGCCGCCAGTCTGCGAAGATACCGTCTCCCCTGCCCCGCGGCAGACCGACCGAGGAGATCACCCATGACCGACACCCGCAAGGCAGGCACGATCCAGGCCGAGACCACCGTCCACGCTCACGCTCAAGCCGTCTGGGACGCAATCGCCACCGCCGAAGGCCTCAAACGCTGGTTCCCCATCGATGCCAGGGCCGAGCCGGGCGTCGGCGGGAGCATCTGGTACTCCTGGGGACCGGGCGCGTGCGAGGGGACCGCCACGATCACCGCCTGGGATCCGCCTCGACACCTGAAAATCGAATACGGCGGCATGTCCGACGACTGGACCCTCGAACCCGCCGGCAACGGCACCGCCGCCCGCGTCGTCTCCGCCGGGTTCGCCGACAGCGAGGCCGGACGCGAGCAAGCCGCCGCCGTCGAGCGCGGCTGGCGATTCGAACTCGCCGGCCTGCGCCACGCCCTCGAACGCCACGCCGGCAAGCCGCGCCACGTCGCCTTCCCGCGCGTCTCGGGCCTGCGCCTCACACGCCAGGAAGTCTGGGGCAAACTCGTCGGCCCGACCTGCATGGGCCTCGGCTCCCGCGCCGGCGTGCCGCGCCCAGGCTCCGTCGTCCAGTTCGTCACCGGCGCGCGCGACCGCCTCGAAGCCGACCTCCTGATCCACGACCCGCCCAACGAACTCACCGCCCTCGTCTACGACTGGGACGATGCCCTCGTCCGTCTCAGGGTCGATCCCCCCATGGCCGGCGGCGAAGGACTCGAAGCCTCCGTCTTCGTCGCTCTCCACGGCGACCGCGCCGCCGAAGCACGCGACATCGAGGCCCGCTGGGGCGACCTGCTCCGCGCCGCCCTCGCTTGACTTCGCGGGGCGCTCCACTCCAACAGAACGACACGGCCCGAAAGCCGCCCCGGCCCGACGCGACGCAGCCAGACGCGCCGAGCCGGGACGCGCTCCCGTCGCGCCGTCAACCCGACGACGCCACCTTCTGAGCGCCGTCCACTCGGTCCGCTCACGCCTCCCCGCGATTCTCAGTCGCTGATCGTCAACTCCACCTTGATCCCCTCCCCCGAGAGAAACGTCTCGAACGCCGTCCGGTAGTCCTCGATCGGGAACTCGTGCGTCAGGATGTCGTCCAGTTCCAATCTCCCCGAAAGCACCAGTTCCTCCATCTGGTACCACGTCTCCCACATCTTCCGCCCGTTGATGCCGAGCACCTTGCACCCCTTGAAGATGATGTGCTCGTTGAAGTTGAACGTCACCGCCTTCGCAGGCAGCCCCAGCAGCGCAGCCGTCCCGCCGTTGCGGAGCGCTCGGAAGCCCTGGTCGAACGCGGCGTCCGCACCGGACATTTCCAGCAGGACGTCGACGCCCTCGCCGCGGCACGCTCTGCGGACGTCCGCGATCCACGCGTTGTCGCGTGCGTCGAACGCCTCGACCGCTCCGAGTTTCTTCGCTAGTTCCAGCCGCGGCGGGTTCACGTCGGTGCAGAAGATCCTGCTCGCACCGGCGGCCCGTGCGACGGTGACAGCCATGAGGCCGATGATCCCGACGCCGGAGATGAGAACCGTCTTCGCGCTGACGCCGGCTTCCATCACGGTATGGACGGCGTTGCCGAGGGGATCGAAGACCGCGGCGATGCGGTCGGGGATGTCGCGGTGCACCGGCCAGACGTTCTCCTCTGGCACGACGACGTAGTCAGCGAAGCACCCGTCGCGGTCGATGCCGATGATGCGTGTGTCGCTGGCGATGTGCGCGTTCCCTGTGCGGGAGTTGTAGTCCAGGCCCGCGGTCACGTGCCCTTCCGCGCTCACGCGCAGCCCCGGCTTCCACCGCGTCACCGCCGAGCCAACCCGCTCGATCGTCCCCACGAACTCGTGCCCCGTCACGATCCCCACCGGGATGCGCCCCGCCGCCCACTCGTCCCACTGCCAGATGTGCCGGTCGGTGCCGCAGATGCCGGCCCTGCGAACGCGGATCAGCACGTCGCGCGGGCCTGGCTCCGGGCGGGCGCGTTCGGCGTCAAAGGCGAGTCCCTCGCCGGCGTGGTGCTTGATGAGCGCGCGCATGGGTTCCCTTCCGGGCTGGTCCGAGGGTTGGGTGGTCGGCCGATCGGGCGGCCGATCCGCCCACGGGGGGGATTGTGGCGGGGGTGGTCGCTCCAATCAACCGCCCGGCTCGAGAGCGGTAGACTGCCCCGGTGTCCCGCGCCAGCAGCCCGAGTTCGTTCCTTTTCCTCGCCGCAACCCCCAAGGGCGGCCGCACGCTGGGCATGCGCCAGGCCCGCTCTGAGCGAGCCCTTGCGGAGGGCCTGCGCCGTGATCGGCTTGTGCTGCTGCGTACATGGAGGCTGCCGGTATGGGTCGGGGCGCGCGAGGGGACGCTCGCGCTGAAAGACCAGGCGGAACTCAACACCCAGCTCGCCCTCCTTCTGAAGCGTGGCGTGCCGCTGGTGGAGGCACTCGAGGTAACCGCGTCCGTGGTCTCCGCCCGCACACGTCCGCTGGTGCAGCGTCTGCGTGACGAGGTTGCGGGTGGGGCATCGTTCTCCGACGCCTGCCGCCGCGCCCGCGCGTTCGACACCGTGACCATTGCCGTGTATCAAGCCGCCGAGCGTACGGGCGATCTCGCCGGGGCGGCTGGGCAGCTCTCTCGCACGGCGCGGCGGCAGGTCGCGCTTCGGGGCAAGGCGCTCACGCTGATGCTCTACCCCGCGATCGTGCTCGCCATCAGCATCCTCGTCGTCGGCCTCATGCTGATTCTGGTCGTGCCGAGCATCGGCGGCGCGCTGCTGCAGATGACGGACGATCTTCCCGGGTACACGAAGCTCATCATGGGCGTCAGCGAGTTCGCCCGCGCCAACGCGCCGATCGTGCTGGCGGCGGCGGGGGCTACGCTCATCCTGCTCCTGCTCGCCCGCAAGCAGGTGGGCGCGGCGATCGCTCGTGCGATGCGCAAACTCCCCGGCGTGCGCACGGTCGTGCTGTCGCAGGAGTCCGCCCGTTTCTTCGCGGTCATGGCGGCGATGACCCGCTCGGGCGTCCCTCTCGCCGACTCGCTCGGCGTCGCCACCGAGGCCATCGCGCACCCGGTGATGCGCCGGCAACTCCGGACGCTGCGCACGCGTCTGATCGAGGGCGGCGTGCTGCGGACGCTCATCGACGGCGTGGAGACGCTGCCGCTGGCGACGCGCCGCCTGCTCATGGCCGCCGAGCGTGCCGGCGACCTTGAGACGGCCTTTGACACGCTGGCCGACGATCTCGCGGACGAGACCGAGCGTCGCTCGACGCGCCTGCTTTCTGTTCTTCAGCCCGCGTTGATCGTGGCGATGTTCGTGATCATCGGCTCGATCCTGATGGCCGTGATGCTGCCGCTGCTGACGCTGCCGTCGAAGGTGATCTGACGGGTCACGCCACGGTGTCCGAAAAGCCCAGGTCGGGAACGCTCGCAAAGGCGATCCCGCCGGTCGCGCTGGCGCGGGCCTCCTGCATCGACGCCGTGTACACCGTCAGCCGACCGTGCCGCGAGTTCAGACGGTCGATCGCACGCGACAACGCTCGACGCCGCTCCTCCTCCGGGAACAGCGGCAGCGTCGCCTCCTCCGTCGCCCCCAGCCCCGCCAGTGTCACCCCAACCTGCAGCACCGGCCCGGACGGCCGGATCGCCCCGCAGTTGGCTGGCGGAACTGCACCGACCTCCTGTCCTATCCTCGCGCGTCCTCGACGCACCGACCTCCCAAAGCGGAGGTCGGTGGCACGAATCGGCACGGGTCTGCGCCACCCCGCCGTTGAAGGTTCCCGACAACATCACCATCCTGTTCCTGCCGCCGTACTCGCCCGAACTCAACCCGATCGAACGCCTGTGGGCGTACCGCCGCGCACACTTCCTGAGCAACCGGGCCTACGACGACTACGACCACCTCCTCGACGCCGGCGCCGGAGCATGGCAACGGCTCACCCCGCAACGCCTCTGATCCGTCTGCGCCCGCTCCTACCTCACGCACAAGCCGAAGGTGTGATCCGTATCAGATGCTCCGGCTCGCTGAGCATGAAGTTCGCACAAGAGTTGAGGGATCTCTTGAACCCGTTCAGCCTCCGGTCTTTGACCAGCCGCTGCCGGTCGCTGACCGTTGCCTGGCGCGGGCCTGGTACCAGCGGTAGAGGACATAGCACACCGGTGTGAACGCGGGAACGGCAATCGACCAGACGAGCCAGGGCGGGGCCGGGGTGTAGCGGGCCAGCAACCACGCGCAGGCCCAGAAGCCAGCGACCACCGGGACGATGTACAGGCGGGAGACGCGCACGAGGAAGCGCTCGCAGAAGACGCGGACGCGGCCATCTCTGGCGACGGCCGAGGCGGCGACACGACGCGCCCAGAGGAACTCGCTCGCGAGAATCCCCACCCCGAGCGGACCCAGGATCGTCAGACCCGGCCCCGGCAGAGGCGAGATGATCAGCCCGCAGAGGATGACCAGCGACCCGGCGGTCAGCACCGCAACGCGCCGGATTGTCCGGTTCGATCGCCAGAGGAGCAGAAGCCGCCGAGGGAGTGAGATCGATGGCGCCGGGCCGTCGGGGACGATTCCCTCCGCAAGGGGTGTTTCGACCGCGCCGCGGCGGGCGAGCACCGAGGCGGCGATGCCCGACGTCAGGATCGCCAGAACGACGGCGGTGGAGACCTCGGAGGGGATCTTCCAGGCCGTGTGGACGAGGCAGATCTTGATCCCGACGAACAGGAGCACCGCGACGAGCGCAGACTTGAGGTAGCGGAACCGGAGGACCGCCGAGGCGAGGCAGAAGTAGAGCGAGCGCAACCCGAGCACGGCCATGATGTTCGACGTGAAGACGATGAATGGGTCGCTCGTGATCGCGAACACGGCGGGGATCGAGTCCACCGCGAAGAGCACGTCCGTCGCCTCGACGATGACCAAGGCGACCAGCAGCGGCGTTGCGTGCAAGCGCCCGTCGATCCTCGCCAGGAGTTTCTGCCCCTCCAGGCGCGGCGAGACCGGGACGACTCGTGAGATGAACCGCACGAATCGTGTGCTGGTGGACTCGCGGTCATCGTCACGGGACAGGGCCATCTTCAGCGCGGAAAAGACCAGGACGGCCCCGAAGACATAGGCGACCCAGGCGAACTCGGCGACGATCGCGGCGCCGGCGCCGATCATCAGACCTCGCATCACGAGCGCTCCCAGGATGCCCCAGAACAGGACTCGGTGCTGGAGCGCGACCGGGATCGCCAGAGACGTGAAGATCATCGAGATGACGAAGACGTTGTCCAGCGAGAGCGACTTCTCGACGAGGTACGCCGTCAGGTAGAGCCGCGTCGCGTCCCAGCCGGAGATCGTCTCGGCTTCGCCCGGCGAGCCGAGCACCGGGACGGACGTGCCCAGGCCGCCGAAGTGGTGTTCGTAGAGAACGAAGACCGCGCCTGCGAACAGCAACGCCACGGAGATCCACACCGCGGTCCAGGCGAGGGACTCGCGAATGGTCGGAGCGTGGGACTTCCTGTGGAAGACCCCCAGGTCGAGCGCCAGCAGGAACAGGACGACGCCGACGAACGCGGCGTACAACCACGGCGTGAAGGCGAGTGCCTCCGGACCAGGATTGGCGATGGGCATGGTGACCTGCGCGGGTATCGGCGACCATTCGGTGGACCGGGGTCACGCCCCGATAGCGCATGACCGCGGTCGCGAAGGTCTTGCCGCACGGTTTCCCGCTTGCGTCACCGAGTCGATGCCGAGAGCGGCTCCGACTGTCCTGACGATGAACGCTCCCGTCTCGACGGGCGGCTACTCCCCTACGCTGGGATCGGCGTGAGTATAGCCCCGGGCGTGGGATCGCTGGAGCGGCCGGGCAGGGTGGCACCGACCTCTCAGCCTCAGCGGAGCGCTTCAGCCGTGCTTCAGCCGTGCCACCCCGCCGATCGCCGTCGGAAGCGAACTGGACTACCCCTTGGGGGTCGAGAGTTGTGAGATTGACCCCGGCATACGGCCTGAACTGCAAGCCCTGGGTGCGAACTACCTGTTCGTCTCGCTCCACTCGTTCTGCCTGCTCTACAACCTCTGCTGGGATCAGCTTTACGCGCATCGGGAGACGCTTCGGCGTTGGATTCCGGAGGGCGACCCCCGAGTGTCACTGGACTGACCGTACTCCGTGGGAGCAGAGAGGCTCGAGCTTTTCAGAGTCGGCAGGGTGGCACCGACCTCTCCGCTTCAGCGGAGCGCTTCAGCCGTGCCACCCCGCCGTGGCGTGAAAGGGCAGCCGAGAGACCTCGCCTGTGAGAAGTCACCATGACAAACGAGCACTTCAGAATCCGGCGTCGCAAGGGCGGTAGCCCGAACGTCGCCGATCTCGATGTTGACACCTCCGAGTCACACGAGGCGAGAGTGTTGCTTCGTCAGCGCAGACCGGACGAACTCGACCAGGTCGTGCGAAAGTGCACTGAACCTAATCAACGTACGCATCTGGCGGAGGCCCTTGGCGACTGGGCTGGCGATGCGCCGTGGGTCGCGCAGTGGCGAGAGAGATCGCCCACCGCCTTCGCTCGAACGGCGCATGGAATCTGGCAGACCAAGCGCGCGTGGGACTTCTCGCCGTGGACGCACGGACGCACCGACATGTCTGAGTTCCGCACGCGCCTCGAATCCGCCAGAGACGAACTGCTCACCGCCGCCCGGATGGACTCGCGTTGTGCTGCGCCGCTGCCGTGGCTCATGTGGTGCGCGCGGGGGCTTGGTGATCCGGATCTTTCGGCAAAGGCTTTCGGTGAGGGGACTCGCCGCTCGCCTTCGACGAAACTCGTATACTCCTCCTCGCTGCTTTCCGAGAGCACGCACTGGTTCGGCGAGGTTGGCCAGGCTCTGGAGGCGGCGCGCGGCTATGCCCGAAGCGCCCCGCACGGCATCGGCGCCGCCTCCCTCGTCATCGAGGCGCACCTCGGCGTCGATCCACAGTTCGGCGCGGGAGCCGGCGGGTATTGGAGGTCGCCCGCAGTGCGCGACGAAGTCGTGAGTGCGGCATCGACATGCGACGCAGAAGGATTCCACGGCATCAACGGCGTGCGCACACGCTACTGGCTCGCGTTCGGGCTTTGGAAAGTCGGCGAGCACGCCGCAGCCGCGCCGCACTTCAGATCGCTCGGAGCCGTCTGGAACCAGAACCCTTGGTTTGGAATGCGCATCCTCAACAGGCTCCTGAACCCGTACTACAAGGCCCGCAAACAATGCCTCTCGGCGGGCTGAGCCAATCCCGACGGTGTCCCGGTCAAGCGCGCTGGCCGCGCGCGGATCGGAAGATTCACCTGCCCGATGCTGCGGAATCCGCGCCCATTATGCCTTGCGCCCGCTCCGTCGCCTCGGCATCCGGCGGCGCCCACCGCCGCAACTGGCTCTCCCGCACCGACTCACGCTGCGCGCTGTCCTCGAACGAGCGCGGCGCGCCGCACTCCGGGCAGACCGGCTGCGTATCGGGAAGCCCGACCAGGTCGTGCCGGCAGTACCCGCAGAACCTCCCCCCTCCCGCCCTGAACGGCCGCACCACGCTCGCCAGCACGAACCCCACCACGCTCACCAGCGCGGTGTACGGGTACAGCAGCGTCTGAAGCATCGGCAGGTACACCGCCCCGTCTGTCCAGACCGACAGCCGGTAGTGCAGCCAGGCGATCCCCAGCAGCCCCGCCAGCCCGCCGGCCGCGGCCAGGTACCCCGACGGCTCGCGCCGCCAGCGGTACGCCAGCATCCACACGACGAACGCATAGCCGACGAAGAACGGGATCACGTCCAGCGCCTTCCGCCCGCGTCGGCGGGCCTTGCTCGCGTTCGTCCGCCGATCCCCCGGGGGCGAGCGCGCCGGTCTCGTCATTCTAAGCCGCTAGCGGCCCGGCCGGAAGAACGCCCGCAGCGACTCGTAGATGTCGTCCCGCCCGTTCACCTTGCTCGTCAGCAGGCGCGGGCCGTCCGCGTCCGGCGCGCCGTCGGGGAACGCCTCGCGCAGCACGCTCAGGAAGTTCCCGCTCCCGTACGCCGACGCCACCTGGCAGTACCCGAAGAGGTTGCACGCCGGGAGCAGGTTCTCCTCCAGCAGTTTCACGCACACCCGGTTGTCCGCCTCCGACGAGTTGTCTCCGTCGGAAAAGTGGAAGAGGTAGACGTTCCAGTCGTTGCTGTCGTAGTGCTCGGCGAGGATGTCCTTGGCCAGCGCGAGCGCGGAACTGATCCGCGTCCCCCCGTCCTCGCGGATCGAGAAGAACGTCTCGCGGTCGACTTCAGCGGCGCGCACGTCGTGCACCACGTACCGGCACTCGACGCCCTCGTAGTTGCGGCGCAGCCAGGTGTCGATCCAGAACGCCTCCAGCCGCACCAGTTCCTTCTGCTCGTCCCCCATCGAGCCGGAGACGTCCATCATGTACACGATCGCCGCGTTGCTCTGCGGCTTGCGCACCTCGTTCCACGAGCGGTACCGCAGGTCGTCGCGGATCGGCACCACCACCGGGTTGTCCGGGTCGTACTCGCCCGACGCGATCTGCCGCTTGAGCGCCTCGCGGTAACTCCGCTTGAAGTGCCGCAGCGACGCCGGGCCGACCGGCCGGATGCCCGAGTACTTGTCCTTCACCGTGGTGATGCGGTGCCGCCCGCGCGGCTTGATGCGCGGCAGTTCCAGTTCCTCGCCGAGAATGTCCGCGAGTTCTTCGAGCGTGACGTCCACCTCGGTGATGTGCCGCCCTTCCTGCTCGCCGCCGGCGTCCTTGCCCGAGCCGCCCTCGCCCTCGCCTTCGCCCATGCCGACGCCGCCCGAGTTGTCGCCGAAGCGGAACGTCGGCAGGTCGATGTCGTGCAGCGGGATCGAGACGTACCGCCTGCCCTCGCGCCCGATCAACTCGCCGCGCGACAGGAACCGGCGCAGGTCCTTGCGGATGCGGCCGCGCACGATCTGGCGGAAGCGTTGGTGGTCCTGTTCGATCTTGCTGACCATGCGTCCGCGCGTCCTCGCCCGATCCGTGGCGGTCGGCCGCGCCTCCGTTCATTCTGTACGCCGGGCATCATCGGCCGGATCGACCCCATCCCCGAAGCCCGATCCCGTATCCGGACCCGCGCGGGCCAGACGCCGCCCCAGCCAGGCCGTGCAGGCAATCCCCACGGGCACCGACACAGCGACTTCCGCGGCCCGATTCAGCAGGTCCGCCGCAAGCCCGAACGCCGCCGCCTCGCGGGCCGAGTCCGCGCCCGCCCACGACGCCGCCACCAGCCCGATCCCCCACTCGCGCACGCCCAGCCCGTTGCCGACGAACGGCACGAGGAACGCCGCCTGGCTCACCGCCGCGAGCACGGCCGCCCCTTCGACTGTCAACGGCCGACCCAGCAGCGCGAACGCGCACGCATACCGCGCCAGCCACACCATGAGGTCGGCGTAGCGCGCCGTCGCCGCGGCCGCCCACGCCGTCCACACCGTCCCCCGCGCCGCGCCCGCCGCCCACGCCCCCGCGAACGCCGCCCCGGGCAGCACAAGCACCAGCCACGCCCACGACGCCCCCGCCGGCGCGGCCCGCAGCGCGAGCGCGATGGCGAGCATCAGCCCCACGGCCCCCGCCGTCATCGCGTTCGCCTCGACCAGCACGAGCACCGAATCGCGCACCGCGATCCCGTTGATCCGCTTGTGGTACGCGATGCGCCCGATCATCCCCGGCCGCATCGGCAGGTAGTTCAGCAGCCACGCGCTCCCGACGAGCGCCAGCATCTCGCCGCGCCCGACGTGCCCCCCGCGCGCCCGCCGCAGCGTCAGCGCCCGCAGCGACGCGGACGCCGCGAGCCAGTTCCCCATCGGCAGGAGCAGCACGACCACGACCATCCACGCGGGCGCGGCCCGCACCGCGTCCAATGACGCCGCGACCGCGCTGCGCTGCGAGGCGACGGCCCATACCGCGGCCGCGAGGAGCATCACGCCGACGGCATAGCCGATGGCACGGCGGCGATCCCACCGGCCACTCTGGGCCGGGTGTTCGCTCACTGTCTTGTTCCGTCGGCGAGGCGTCGTGGCGCGAGATCGCGTCCGCCCGGACCTGCCCTTGCGTACGTGGCGCCGCGCTCGCGGATTCGCTCGCGCAGCAACGAGGCGAGTTCTCGGACGAGGGCGTCGCCCGAAGCTTCCGCGCGGTCGAAGGCCGGGTGGTTGGGATCGACGGCGCGGGTCGCGAGCACGAGGGCAAGCGCCCTGGGGTCCTCCTCGTTGAGCGCGGCTTCGTCGAACGCGCGCATACCCGGCTCCATCGAGGTGTTGGGAACGACGGCGAGCATCATCATGCGCTCGCGCGGGGCGGACTTGAGATATCGCTCGGCCAGGCGCTCCGCGAGGCTACGGATCTCGGCGGGGGTGAGAGCGTCTGGCGTGCCGGGACCGCCGAGAACGCGTGCACGAACGGCCCCGACCATCTCCGGGAAGCGTGTCCTGGGCGCCTCCTCGACGAAGAGGAGCAGGCTGTCGAGAGCGGACTTCGCCTCCGCGCTGGGCCTGCGGGTCTGGTATCCCGTGGACGCGCTGAGACAGAGAGGACCTGGGTCAAGCGTGCCGCCGCGTCCGATCACGAAGCCTTGCACCATCCTCCAGTTTGACCTGACGACCTGAGTCGCCCTGCTCTCGACGAGCCAACCGGAGTACCCCGGGTCGGGCCAAATCTCGAAGGTCATCGACTCGCCGGGCATGAGCCGCAGTCGGCGTTCGAGGTCGTAGATCTCCGGGCTTGCGTCCTGGTGGAAGGTTTGCACGCCGATGTCGAGCCGAGGGGAGAAGACGAAACGGGAGTTGATGGCGCGCTCCGACCCGACGGCGAGGGGGATGGGCGCGATGTTCTGGACGACAACGCGGAGGACCGTTCGTTCGAGCGCACCCACCTCTCGGTTGACGACCTCTGCGCGGGCAGACATGAAGGACTTTGGGTCGATCGTCATGCGGTCGATCCAGGTCGGGACGGCGTTGGCGGCGCGCACCATCGCGGCGCGGACGACGGGGTCGAAGGGGTCGGGCATGCCGACACGCTGGAGCTGGACGCGTGCCCAGGCGCCCATGATGGTGAGAGGGGCGGCGGTCGCGATGCGGCCGTACAGCGCGGTCGCCTCGTCGTGCCTCCCGAGGGCTTCCATCGCCCGCGCCCGACCCGACATCACGGCGACATCGTTCTGGTTCGGCATCGCCTCGAAGAGGGCGAGCGCACGCTCGGCGTCGCCTTTCGCCAGCGCGACCATCGCGACGAGCGTTCTGACGTCCGGCTCGGTGTCGCTGAGTGTTCTGTCCGCGGCCTCGGTCTGCTGGGTGATGTGATCGTCCGCGACGCCGGCCCAGGCGACCATGATCCAGTTGCGGATGGCGAAGCGCGTGAGTTCCGTGCGGATGCTGTTGACGTCGGCGTCGCGCGGGAGGGTCTGGGGATCGAGGGCCTTGGTGGCCATCGCGGCGATCGATCGTCGGAGATCGTCGGCGGCGGCGGTGATGGTCTCCTGATCACCCGCCGCGTGCGCCGCAACAATCCTGACGCGATCGAACGCGAGGTCGAGGCGATTCTCCATGGGGTGGGTGAGGGTCTCCGGGGGGACGCCGGCTTCGAGCGCGTCACGGACCTCGCGAGCGGCGAGGTCTCGCATCATCGCGAGCCTGAGGTTGAGTGTTTCGACGATCTTGGCCGGTCCGGAGGTCTGCCAGTCGAGCACGAGCGACTCGTTGACCAGTGATTCGTCCGCGCCCATCCCCGCCATGAGGAGGAGTCGTGTTGCGATGGTGTGGAAGCGCTTCGCCTCGGCCATCGCGCCTGACTGCGCGAGGAGTCTCGCCATCGAGCGGTGGACGTTCGGATCCAGTGGGTCGGCGTAAAGAAGGTTCGTGAGGAGCTCGAAGCGATCCGGAGGATTGCTCAAGCCAGGACCGAAATAGGCCCACACGAGAGCGGCGGCATCCTTGTTGGTCGGGTCGAGTTTCAACGCTTCAAGAACGCGTGCCACGAAGTCCTCTTCGCGTCCGCGCTCTCGCAGGAGCAGGGCCAGGTCGAGCGCGAGACGGCTTCGGATGGAGGCGTCGAGAGTGGCGCCGCGTTCGCCCAGGAGCCGCTCATAGGCCGCGATTCGTTCTTCGGCGGTCTGCAGGCGTTTGATCCGGTCGCTGATGAGTCGCAGTTGGGCGACGGTATCTCGCGGGTCGAGTTGCACGAGCCTTCGTGTGAGTTCCATGAAGAGGGTCTGGTCGCCGCTCGCCCAGGCTGCCTCCAGCCTTCTGCGGACGATGGACTCGTCGTCGGGAGCGATCTCCTGTGCGAATCCGAGGAGGTGGGACGCGATGCGGAAGTCTCCGGAGACGGGTTCGAGCCTTGCGCGGAGGTCCATGAGCGCGATCCGCGTGATCGAGCGAGCGAGGAACTCGTCCGGGTCCGGGATGACCGGGGCGTACTTTTCGATGCGTTCGGCGTCGCCCGCGTGTGCGACCCCGCCAGCGTGGGCAAACGCGGGCAGCAGGCTCAGGCCGAGCGCGGCGAAGACGGAGAGGATCGCGGAACGCCACGAGTCGATCTTCAAAGGATGCCTCCCGCGTAGGCGCGTCCGAACGCCGCCAGCCACCACAGTACGCCGACGAAGACGGCCGTGCCCGTCGCGATCTCGATGGGCCAGGACACGCGTCGGCTGACGTGTGGGAAGAGACGGTCGGCGACGAGACACGAAAACGTGAGGTGTCCCGAGGCGGCCCAGAATGCCCCGCCGACGTAGCACGGCCAGCGTGCGTGGGGCCACCGCGCCGCGCCTTCGAGGACGAGCCATGCGCCGGCGACGACCATGAGGACGGCCCACGGCGTCGCCGTCAGGACCACGAGCGTCAGGCTCACGCGGCGCGAGAGAAGCACCCGGTCGCTCCCACGGGGCCGACGCCCCACGGCGGGAGTCTACACGACGTGCCGGGCTGGATGCACGGGATTTCTGCCGCTTCGAGGCGGCTGCCGGTCGTGCGCCTCAGCCGAGCGCCATGGTCATGAGGAACTCGGCGTTGGTCTTGACCTTCTTGAGGCGGCTCTTCATGAGTTCCATCGCTTCGACGACGTTCATGTCGCTGAGCACCTTGCGGAGTCGATGGACGAGTTCGAGTTCCTTGGGATCCAGCAGGAGTTCCTCGCGTCGGGTGCCGCTGGCGCTGATGTCGATGGCGGGCCAGATGCGCTTCTCGACGAGTTTGCGGTCGAGGTGGAGCTCACTGTTTCCGGTGCCCTTGAACTCCTCGAAGATCACCTCGTCCATCTTCGACCCGGTATCGACGAGGGCGGTTCCGATAATCGTGAGGCTTCCGCCGCGTTCGATCGCGCGGGCCGCGCCGAAGAACTTCTTGGGCCGCTGGAGGGCGTTGGAGTCCAGGCCGCCGGTCATGATCTTCCCGGAGTGTGGCATCTCGGCGTTGTACGCCCGGGCGAGGCGGGTGATCGAGTCGAGCAGGATCACGACGTCGTCGCCGAACTCGACCATTCGCTTGGCTTTCTCGATCACGACCTCAGCGACGGCGACGTGCCGGCTCGACTGCTCGTCGAACGTGCTCGCCACCACCTCCACGCTCGGGTCGGTGTTCCGACGGAAGTCCGTCACTTCCTCGGGGCGCTCGTCCACGAGCAGCACGATGATCTTCACGTCGGGGTAGTTCTTCGTGATCGCCTGCGTCATCTTCTGCAGCAGCACCGTCTTGCCCGTGCGCGGCGGCGCGACGATGAGCGCTCGCTGTCCCTTCCCGATCGGCGCCACCAGGTCCACGACACGCATCTCGATCGCGTCCGGCGACGTCTCCAATATGAAACGCTGCTCCGGGTGCAGTGGGGTCAGGTCCTCGAAGTTCACCAGTTCGTGAATCTTCGAAGGCTCGCGACCGTTGACCTTGTCCACGCGCAGCAGCGCGAAGTACTTTTCGCTCTCCTTCGGCGGGCGGATCGCCCCGCGCACGATCATCCCCTTGCGAAGCCCGAAACGACGCACCTGCGACGGCGAAACGTAGATGTCGTCCGGACCAGGCAGATAACTCTGCTCAGGGCTGCGAAGGAACCCGAACCCGTCCGGCATGATCTCCAGCGTCCCCTCGCCGAACATCAGCCCCTGCTTCGCCGCCCGCGCTTTCAGAATCTTGAAGATCAGGTCCTGCTTCGGGGTCTGCTGGAAGTCCTCCAGACCCTCACGCGTCGCCACGCCGAACAACTCGTCCATCTCCATCCGCTGCAACTGCCCGATGCTGAGCTGGTCCTTGATCGCCTCCGGGTCGGCGTGGGCCGCGATCCGCTCCAGTTCCGCGGCCTCGCGCTCCAACTCCTCGTCGCTCGGCAGCACGTGGTCCGGGTACGACGACCGGTACGAGTACGACGAGCCGCCGCCGCCGCTCCCGCCGCCCCCTCCCATGCCACCGCCGCCCATACCGCCCTTGCGCTTCTTCCGCTTGCGACGGTGCTTGCCCTGCTGATCGCCACCCTGCCAGTCCGGCCGCGGCCCGCCCTGCGGCGGCCCACCCTGACCCGACGGCGCACCGCCCTCGGACCGCGGGCCGCTCTGGCCCTCCGCGGGCCGCGACGCCGGCTGACGCTCGCGTTGCTCCCCGCCGCCGTTCGAGTCGCCCCCGTTCGTACGGGACTGCTGCGGACGCTCTTCCTGCGCAACGTTCGTTGTCTTCGCCATGACTGCCAAGGTTCCTTCCGATGCTCGGGAGGGAAAGGGGGGAGAACGGAGCCGCGTCCCGGACGCCCACACGAGTCGGGCCGGGAAAGCCCCTCAGAGCCTGCGTTCCGCAGCCGTTGCCACGCACCAGCCCTCGCGTGCGAGGGCGACGGGGTTCAGCCCAGTTGTGAGTGGTGATCCGGTGCGGGCAATTCCGCTTCTGATTCCTCGGCCGGCGAGACTCACGGCTTTCGTGAACCCGCCCGCCGCTCTCGACACAGTATACGGCCCCGACCACCCCCGGTGGCCACTCAAACCGAAACTTCTTCCCCCGACCCGCCTCCCACGCCCCCGAAGTCCGCCCTCGCCCGCCGCAGCACCCCCTCCACCTGCGGCCCCAGGTCCGTCGGCAGGCCCGCGTTCACGATCCCGTACCGGCTCCGACGCCGCTTCTCTTCCAGCGGCATCTGGGCACGCTCGCGCCGATCGACCTCCGCCTCGTCCCAGCCGCGCGACGCCCGCACCCGCTCCAACCGAACCTCGCGCGGCGCATCGACGAACACCACCGCGTCGCACTCCGCGTCCACGCCCGCCTCGAAGAGCAGCGGCGCATCGACGACGACCACCTCCGCCCCGCGCGACGCTGCCTCGCGCACCAGTTCCGCCCGGCGCGCCCGCACCAGCGGGTGCACGAGCGACTCCAGCCGGCGTCGCTGCGATTCATCCTCGAACACGATCGCCGCGACCGCCGCGCGATCCACACGCCCGCCCGCGCCGATCACCCGCTCGCCCCACCACCGGCGCAACTGCTCTCGCACCTCGGGCCGGTCCAGCGCGGCCTTCGCTTCCACGTCCGAATCGATCACCACGCACCCCCGCCGCGCGAACTCCGCCGCCACCGCGCTCTTCCCCGCCCCGATCCCGCCCGCCAACCCGAGCACAAGCACCTTGCTTTCAACCGGAGGCACAGGCGGCGGCACAGGCGTCCCGCCTGTGCGCATGTCAATCGCCTCCTTCGCCTTCACCCACATCTCCCTCGGCCTCCCGATCATCACCCACGCCACCTCGATCGTGTCGGTTCCCGCCGTCGCGAACCCGATCGTCCCCAGCCCCAGCAAGCGCTCGCCGAGCGACCGATACAGCACAACGTGCTGCACGCGCTCCAGCCGCGCCTCGACCGTCACGCGCCGCAGCACGCCCGACACGCGCACCACGCGCCGATCCGTCAACGTGTACCGCCGGCTCGCCCACACCGCCGTTTCCCAGAGCAGTTTCAGCCCGCCCACCGCCAGCACCGTCCACCCCGCCGCCACCGCCACGCCCGGCACCCCCCCCCGCGCCGCCGGCCACGCCAGCGCCAACGCCAGCACGCCCAGCGCGGCAATCGGCACGACCGATCGCAGCACGATCGACAACGCGCTCGGCCGAAGCGACACGAGCGTCCGTTCGCCCTCCGGCGCAGACCTCCCCTCCGCATCGCCCCACTTCGTCACGTCGTCACTCCGTCACTTCCGCACTCCCCCACTCCGTCCTTCGGCCTCTCACCCCAACGCCTCCCGCTTCAGCGTCGCGATCTCCGGGTAGTTCCGGTAATACCCGTCGTAGTCCAGCCCGTACCCCACCACGAACTCGTCCGGGATGTCGAACCCGACGTACTCCGCCCGCGCCCCCTCGGCCTCCGACACCGCACGCGACACGTCCTTGCGCAGCAGCACGCACGCCCGCGCCGTCGCAGGCGACTGCTCCTCCACCAGCCGCCGCACCATCGCAATCGTCTGCCCCGAGTCCAGGATGTCATCCACGATCACCACGTGCCGACCCCCGAGCGTGCGCGGCAGTTCCGAGCGGATCGCCGCCCCCTTGCTCTCCAGCGAACGCCCCGGGTAACTGCTCACCGCCACCAGTTCCAGCCGCAACTTCAGCGGCAACTCGCGGATCAGGTCCGCGCCGAAGACCATCGCCCCGGACATGATCGGAATGATGACGACACGGTCGCCGTCGCCCGCGTTCGCCCCGCCACCCTCGATATCCCGGCGCAGGTCGCTCGCCAGCGACGCGCCGAGTTCGCGCACGCGCCGGGCGATGGTCTCGCGCCCGATCAGCACTCGGTCGATCTCGGGGAACACGCCGCCAGCATACCCCCCAACCCCGCGCCCGCTCAGAACCGCTTGTGAACCGGACGCTCGGACGGCCCGCTCACGCCCAGCACCGCCCGAGCGATCCGCAGGTCCGCCGGTCGCGTGATCTTCACGTTCAGCGGGTCGCCCTCGACAACCACGACACGCCGCCCCAGACGCTCGACCAGCGTCGCATCGTCCGTGCAGTCGATGTTCGCCTGCGCGTAGGCCTCCTTGAGCAGCGCCGCCTCGTACACCTGCGGCGTCTGCACCGCCACCAGCCGGTCCCGCTCGACCGTCGCCTCGACCGCACGGAGCGGATGCCGCTTGCCCGCGCCGAGGATGGCCGCGAGCGGGTCCGCGCCGGGATCGTCCACGTCCTCGTCCGACAGCAGCTTGAGCGTGTCCGACACCTCGATCGCCGGCACGACGGCTGGGTGGCGCGAGGCGGCGTCGAATACGCGATCCAGCAGCGCCTGCGACGCGCAGGGCCTGGCCGCGTCGTGAACCGCGATGTGCGTCGCGTCCGCGGGCACATGCTCGAGCGCGGCCTTGACCGTCTCGTAGCGGTGCGTCTTGCCGCCCCGGCAGATCGACACGCCCAGCAGCCCCATCTTGTCCGCGTACCGCATCCGGAACTCGGCGAACGCGGCCTCGTCGTGCGGCCCCGCGACGACGATGCCGGCGATCGTGGCATCCGGCGAGGCGTAGTTGGCGAACAACTCGACCGTCCGCTGAAGGACCGGCCGCCCGCCCAGATCCTCGTCCAGTTTCGACCTCGATCCCCCAAGCGGGTCCGCCTCGGCGTACCGCTTCGAGTACCCCGCCGCCGGAATGACCACCGCGACTCGCATGGCGACAGGCTATCGCATCCCGCCCACCCTCGGACCGGTTGGCACTGATCCCACGCCTGGGACGAGTTTCCCGGAAACTGCCCCGCACCCTTGGGTGCCAGCTCGATTCCGGGTATGCTTGGGCCATGAAGCCCCCAGCGGACGCTGCCGACTCTCTCGCCCAGTCGCCCTCCGGCCAGCAGGGCGAGACCGGGCCGCTGGAGGTCCGCATCCACCGGACCGGCGAGGAGTTGCTGGCGGCCCTTCGGGGCGTGCTGGATGCGATCCCGGGGTCGCCGCGCGGGCCGCAGGCGTTGGCCACGCGGCTGGGGATCGACAAGGTGCTGGCCAGCCGCATCCTGGCGGCAGTTCGGAGCGCGGACCCGCTGTTCGTCGTCCACCGTGCCCCCGGGCCTGAACCGCTTCGCCGGACGGTGAGCGCGATCGCCCGCGAGGGAGTCGATGCGTCGCTGGTGCTGCGGGCCGAGCGTGCGGTGGACGACTTCGAGCGGCTGATCCGCGACGAGATCGGCGACCGGCAGTCCCTCGAGGCGATCGTCAGCGCGTGGGTGCCCGAGGCGCGCCGCGAGTTTGAGTTGCGCCGCAAGCAGTCGGCGTTCAAGGCGCTCAGCCACCTGCGCGGGGCGATGGTGAACGCGCTCACCGCGACGGTCTTCCTCGCCCCGTCCACCGACGATCCGGAGCGGCTGGACGTCGTGTGGGTGAACGGGCTGATCGGGCTGCTGCGGCTGCGGCCGTCGGCGGCTGTGAAACTGGCGACGCGCCGTTTCGGGCCTGAGCCGCGCCAGCGCCAGCCGCTGACGCTGGACCGCGAGCCGATCGATCGGCTGTCGCACGTGCTGGGGGAGTTCAGTTCGTCGCCGCTGCCCCCGTTCGAGGTGGTGCGGGCGGGCGACACGGTGCACTACGTGCTTGGGGGCGAGGGGTACGGGCCGCGCTCGGCGGTTGATCTTGTCATGGCGGAGGTGAACCTGTCGGAGATGCGGCGGACGGTGCCGGCGGGTTCGGGGCGCAAGGGGTATGTGTTCGCGGAGGTGTCGATCCCGGCGGCGGTGATGCAGTTGGATGCGTTCGTGCACGAGGGCGTGTATCCGGGCGCAACGCCGAGCATCCGCGTGTACGACACGGCGTTCGAGGGCGTGGCGGACGCGAACGACCGGGCGCGCGACATCGACGCGCTCGACGTTGCGGAGATGGTCGAGGCGCTGGGCACCGGGCTGTCGGGCTGCCGATCGGCGGACGTGCCGCGGTACACGGACCTGCTCCGGCAGGTGTGCGCGAAGATGCGGTGGTCGGCGGAGTCGTTCCGCGGCTACCGGTGCCGGGTCGAGTACCCGCTGTACGGGACGCAGGTGACGATGCTGTTCGACCCGGCGGGGGGTTGAGGGGGATCAACTGGTATCGTGGATCTGGCGAGGCGGTGGGGGCGCGGGCGGAGTGGGTTGGAGGCAGGAATCTCACGTTGTGGCGCGGAGGCGCGGGGGGTGAGGAAGGGAGGCAGAGGGGGAGAGCGACGGCGGGGGATCGTCGGCGGGGGTTGGGGCGAGTGTGGTGGGGGTGGGGGAATCGCCCAGCCATCCGGCTGCGCGGGCGACGCTGCGGCACTGGACGACGAGCACCGCCAGAAGGAACGCGACGCCGAGCGAGTAGAGGAGCAGGGAGGCCCAGGCCCACGCGATCTTCTCGTGCGAGCGGAGCCAGTACTCGGCGCGTGCGCCCTCTTCGAGGCAGATTCGCGCTCGCTCCGCGCCGGGGACGAAGCCCTCGCGCTCGTGAGGGTCCTTGATGGTCAGAGGCTCCATGGCCTGCTTCAGGGCTTCCTCGTCAACGGGCAGGCCGGCGGCCTCGCGGGCACGCTTGATGGTGGCCTTCGCGGTATCGCGTAGGGTGCTGCCGGAGGGCCGGGTCTTGTCGTCGAACCACTCGATCTTGTCGCGTGGCGGGAGCCAGATGGTGTCGCCGTGGTGCCTGACGAAACTCTCGTGCCTGTCGAAGCGGCGGCGGGCCTGGTCTTCGAGGCGCTCGAGGGCGCGGCGGAGGCCGTCGTTGCGCTGCGCGCTCCCTTCCGGGTAGCGGGCCTCGACGTCGCGGAGGTGCTCGTCCTCGTCGCGTTTCTTCACGTCGTCGGGGGCGAAGACCTGGTAGACGAGGAGGCCGAGCGTGACGCTGACCGCCGCGAAGAAGATGAGGGCGAGTGTGGGGCTGAGGTGCGGGTCGTTGCCGATGATGCGCACGACCCAGTCGAGCCAGGATGAGAGGTCTTCGCCGCGTGCGGCGAGTTTCTGTGCGGCCACATAGCCTGAGGAGAGAGCGGGGACGAGGATCAGGGCGGCGATGGAGACCCGGTTCAGGATCGCAAGGCCGCCGAGATTGCGCACGAGCGCCCAACTGACGTCATCAACCCGCAGCCACTTCAACGGGGAGAACCACCGGCGGGGGGGTCGTCGTGCGGCGGAAGCCTCTCGCAGCGTGGCGGTGCGCAGATCGCCGAAGACTGTCGATGTGAATCGCGCCTCGTCGAACCGCGCGTCCCCGGCGAAGGCCGCGCCGCCGAACGACGCGTCCCCGGCGAAGGCCGCGCCGCCGAACGACGCGCGCCCGGCGAAGGCCGCGCCGCCGAACGACGCGCGCCCGGTGAAGCGGCACCGCGCCTCGAGCGTAACGCGGATGTCAAGCCCCTCTAGGTTCGCGGCAGCGATCTCGCCGCCGACTATTGCAACTCGCGTTCGCTCGATCGCTGCATCGTCCTGTTCATCGCCGGGGGGAGGCAGCGTGGCCTTCGAGTGCTTCTGCACGGCTTCGATGAGGACGCGGAGGTCGGGCACGATGGCGTGGGCGAGGCTCGCGCCGCGGACGATGGCATCGGCGAGTTCGGTGAGCGTGGGCGGGCGGACGGCCGCGTGGCGCGGGTCGTTGTCTGCGACCCAGGCCTCGACGAAGGGCCGGTGCGCGTCGCCCCACCAAGTCTGTCGGCCGGTCGCCGCCATCGCGGGGGGAGTGTATGGGGAGGGGGGGAGCGAAGGGCCAGAGGACCAAATGGCCAAATCTCCAAAGGGCCGAAGCAGTTCTCCCCTTCGTGATCTCCGCGTTCCTCTCGGCGGCCTCTGCGTTCCGCCTCCCGGCCGGGGCAAGATCGGCACGTCCGCTGGGTAGTCCGGGGGGGGGCGGGGGCGGGGTCGCCGCGCTCGCGGGCGATGAAGGTCCGCGTGCGTTCCCGGCGGCGGGAACGGCGTCGGACCTTCGCGGAGCCACGCGCACGCTCGTTGTCGATCGATCTACGCTCGCTGTGGATCGATCTACGCCCGCTGTGGATCGATCGACGCTCGTTGTCGATCGATCTACGCTTGTTGTTCATCGATCAACAGCCCTTGTGCATCGATCAACGGTCGTTGTGCATCGATCCACGATCGCCGTGCATCGATGAACAACGGGCGTGAACCGGGCATCGGCCGGTTATCGCGGAGGGCGGGCGGCGAATGGTCAAATGGCCAAATGGCCAGAGGGCCAAAGAGAGGGAGGGGGCACTCGCTCGCGCTTCGTGCTCTGTTCAGGGCGCGGGGAGGAAGGTGCGGGTGTGATGATGAGGCAATGTCGGCTCCCGGGTCACGCACGCGAGCCGACATCTCTCCTGAGCGCGCACCGTGTGGTGCGAGCCCTCTCCTCCTGGCGGTGCGGCGTCCTGCTGCGGGGTTCGCCGCGGGATCGTGCGCTCACGCGGCGCGCATCACTGGGCGGCCCGGTCGCGTCTCCGGCCGAGCGTGGCCAGCCCAGCGAGGGCGAGCAGCGCCGCGGAGGCGGGTGAAGGGATCGCCAGCGTGTCGACCCAGACCTGGTCCACGTACGCGGGGTATTCGGTGAAGATGATGCCGAAGCCGTGGAAGGTCGGTGACGAGTCGAGCGTGTACTCGTACATCGCCGTCACCCAGCCGTCCGGGTGCATGAAGGTGTCGGAGGCGACGGCGGCGGTGAAGTCGGGCCATTGCCACGGCGGATCGTCGTCCGGGATGCCGCCGATGCCGAACTCCAACGGAGCGCCGAAGCCCTGGTAGTAGGTGATCTGCGCGCGGACCGTGAGTTGCGCGTAGCCGTTGTAGTTGCGCAGTGCGAAGCCGATGTCGCCGGGCAGCCCGTTGGGGCCGATCTCGAGCACGCTCTGTCGCCCGAAGAGCGCGTTGTGCACGTAGACGTTGCTGTCGATGGACGCCAGAGCCTTGAGGTCCGGCAGGCCGCCGGGGTTCGCGGAGTAGTACCCCGGCAGGATAGACCGCGGCCCGAACCCTTCCGCTCCCCAGAAGTCCCAGCCGGCGGTCACGGTGCCCGGCTGGCCGCGCCACGGGGGCGGGAACATGTCGTCGGCAAGGGCGTGCCCGCAGGCAAGCGCCAGACTCGCCGAGCCGATCATCATCGCACGTCTCATTCCATGTCCTCCTTCTTCCTTCGGCGAAGCACGGTGACTCCCCGTGCGGCATCAACGCACGCGGAACGCCAAGACCGAGAAGCGGCAACGGCCGCCCGGCACTCGTCTGTCGTTGCAATGGCGAATGGGCGCGATCGCGGCCTTCGACGGGCGCAACAAACCAGCCGCGGTCGGCTGCTCGATTGATCTCTCCCGACGCACGCCGGACCCTTCCCCCCGGGATTGGTCGCGAAAACACTAGAGCCTATCCCATATCCCCCAAACACAGCTTTTACCACAGAGGCACAGAGATCACAGAGACGGGAAAACAAGCAGTTTCTCTCTGTGCTCTCTGTGTCTCTGTGGTGAATCTCGGGTTCCGGGATAGGCTCTAGACCCGAACGGCGGCGGTCGGCAAGCGGTCAGCGGGCCTGCCACCACCGGACGGACGGGCACCAAACAAGTCTGGGATGCCGCATTGCCCGATCGGCCGAAGTGTGGAATACTTGTGCCGGGCCGCGATTCTCCCGGGAGGGTTCGGCGGGCCGCCCGTGGGTGGGCGGTTGCCGGGCCGGTGGCCGGGGTGAGCACGCGCGGGCCGTCGCACCGTTCCCGGCGGCGCAGGTCGCCACGCCGGGACCACGCCCGAGACCCACCCATGACGCGAATCACGCCCTCGTCGCGGTCGTCCGTTCGCGCCGGCGAGCGGACGCCGGAGTCGCCGCGACCGGACAGCCAGGCCGAGAACCCGTCCGCGCGGCCGGGCGCGACGCCGCCGGGCGCGCCGGAGCGCACGCCGTGGACGGTCGAGGACGCGATCCGGCTCTACGGCATCCGCGACTGGAGCAGCGGGTACTTCACGATCAACGAGCGGGGGCACCTGGCCGTGCTGCCGGACCGCAACCCGGCGCGGCAGATCGACCTCTACGAGGTGCTGGAGGGGCTGCGCGAGCGCGAGATCGGCACGCCGGTCATCATTCGGTGCGGCGACCTGCTGCGGCACCGGCTGCGGGAGATCCGCGAAGCCTTCGACGCGGCGATCCGCGACCACAACTACCAGGGGACGTACTCGTGCGTCTACCCGATCAAGGTGAACCAGCAGCGGCCGCTGTGCGAGGAGGTGCGCGACGCGGCGGCCTCGCTCGGGTTCGGGTTCGAGGCGGGGAGCAAGCCGGAACTGCTGGCGGTGCTGGGACTGACGGAGAACCGCCCCGAGATGCCGATCGTCTGCAACGGGTTCAAGGACTCGGAGTTCATCGAGACGGTGATCCTGGCGACGAAACTGGGGCGGCACGTGATCCCGGTCGTCGAGCGGTTCAGCGACCTGGAACTGATCGTGAAGCACGCCGAGCGCTACAAGGTCCGCCCGCGGATCGGCGTGCGGGTCAAGCCGTCGGCCAAGGGCGTGGGGCGGTGGGAGTCGTCGGCGGGGATGCGCTCCAAGTTCGGGCTGACGGTGACGGAGTTGCTCGACGCGCTGGCGTTCCTCGAGCGGCACGGGATGGCCGACTGCCTGAACATGCTGCACTTCCACATCGGGAGCCAGGTGGGGGACATCCGCTCGATCAAGGCGGCGGTGAACGAACTGGCGCACATCTACTGCGAGTTGAAGGAACTCGGCGCGGGGCTGGACACGATCGACGTGGGCGGCGGCATGGGCATCGACTACGACGGGTCGCAGTCGGCGAGCCACTCGAGCGTGAACTACACGGTGGCGGAGTACGCGGCGGACATCGTCTACCGGGTGAAGAGCGCGTGCGACGCGGCGGACGTGCCGCACCCGCGCATCCTGTCGGAGTCGGGGCGGGCGATGGTGGCGCACTCGTCGATCCTGCTGGTGGACGTGCTGGGGAGCAGCCAGTTCCCCGTGGACGCGGACGTGGCGGAGATCAAGCGGCTCATGGAAGAAGAGGACGAGCGTCCGCAGCCGGTGCTTGAGTTGATCGACGCGCACGAGGCGCTGGGGCTGCCGCGGGTGAACCTGGTCGAGGTGTACCACGACGCGGTGCAGGCGGTGGACGAGGCGATGAGCCTGTTCAACCTCGGGTACATGAGCCTGCCGATGCGGTCGGCGACGGAGCGGCTCTTCTGGGCGATCGGTCGCAAGGCGCTCGCTCTGGCGTCGCGGAAGGGTGAGTTGCCGGACGAGTTGAGCGACCTGCCGCGGGTGCTGAGCGACATCTACTACGTGAACATGTCGATCTTCCAGAGCCTGCCGGACCACTGGGCGATCGACCAGTTGTTCCCGATCTGCCCGATCCACCGGCTGGACGAGGAGCCGACGCGGCGGGGCGTGCTGGCGGACATCACGTGCGACTCGGACGGGCAGGTGGACCGGTTCATCGACAAGCGGGAGAACTCGAAGCCGACGCTGGAACTGCACGACCTGCGCCCCGGCGAGCCGTACTTCCTGGGGATGTTCCTGCTGGGGGCGTACCAGGAGGTGCTGGGCGACCTGCACAATCTCTACGGCGACACGCACGTGGTGCACGTGTCGTTCGACGACTCGCCGGGCGTGGGGGACTGGAACATCGACGAGATCATCGAGGGCGACACGGTCAAGGAAGTGCTGGCGTACGTGCAGTACGACTCGGAGGACCTGGTGCGGGCGATGCGCCGCGACGTGGAGCGTGCCGTGAAGGCCGGGAAACTCAGCGTCGGCGAGGGGCAGAGCCTGCTGAAGTTCTACGACGTGGGGATGGAGGGGTACACCTATCTCGAGTGAGGACGCCGCGGCCGATGTCGCGATGGTGCGCGGTGGAGCGTCGGAGCGACGAACGTTCAGGTCGATCGTCGCATGTAGAGGTGTACCGCCGTGTGGTGGTAGACGTGCGTTTCGGGTCCGATGGCGTTGGGGAGCGAGAGGTCCACGCTGATCTTCGGGACCTGGGGCGAGATCGCCGCTTCGGCGTGCGAGTCCGACTCGTGTTCTTCGTGCGCCGTTGAGTCGGCGAGACGGCCGCGTCGGCGTGGCGATCGCGTGGTGTGCGCCTGGGGGGGTTGGGGCGGTGCGGTGGGCGGGTGTATGGTGTGGAGGAAGGGCCAGGGTGTCCGCAGGACGGCGTAACCCGTCTCGTCGAGCCGGTCGATGAGACGAATGAACTGCGCGCGTGCCCGCTGCCACCCGGCCGCGTCCTCGACGAGCGCGTACGGTGGGTCGAAGAACACGAGGTGCACGGGCATCGGGCACGCGGCGAGCGCGCCCGCGCCGAGCGCATCGCCGATGATGACTTCGCAGCGGCCCTCCGCGCCGAGTTCGCGGATGTTGCGTTCGAGCGTCGCGGAGACGCGGCGGTCGCGTTCGACCATCACACAGCGGGTCGCGCCGCGGCTGACCGCCTCAAGTCCGATCGACCCCGTGCCGGCGAAGGCGTCGAAGACGGCCGCCCCCTCGGTGTGCCCGCGGAGCAGCCCGAAGAGCGACTCGCGGACGCGGTCCGGCATCGGGCGCGTGGGCGATCCCTCGGGGGGGGCGTGGAGCCTTCGGCTTCGGAACTCGC
>JAHCJE010000170.1 GCA_026128865.1 Phycisphaeraceae bacterium
CTCCTCCCCCTGGAACGGGTTCTCGACGATCCGCCAGTGGTCGAAGAACTGCGCGAGGTTCATGCGTGGCTCGCTCGCCGCACACCGCCGGGCCGCCCGCCCGGGGTTGCGCGGTCAGTGATCGACCCTGCGTCCGAGGCGAGGGCGGAGTTCCGCGAGAACTTTATCCAGCACCTTCTTGTCCTTCGCCTCGACGTTCAGCCTCAGCAGCGGCTCGGTGTTGCTCTTGCGCACATTGCACCACCAACCCCGGGCCTTGAACAGGTCAATGGTGACACCATCGAGTTCGTCTACGTCCGCCTCGTCAACGAACTGCTCACGCAGCGCGCCCAACGCGGCGTCCGCCTCCTCATTCACGAAGTTGATTTCGCCGGACTGCACATACCGCCGCACCGGCGCGATCAGTACGCTCAGAGGCTTGGACTGACCCGACACCACCGTCAACAACGTCGTCAGCGCGATCGCGCCCGAATCCGCGTAGAAGTTGTCGCGGAAGTAGAAGTGCCCCGACAGTTCACCGCCGAACACGCAGTTGTGCTCCGCCATCACCTGCTTCATGAACACGTGCCCCACCCGGCACCGATACGGCGTCCCCCCCGCCGCCCGCACGTCCTCCTCCACCGCCTTCGTTGAGCGCAGGTCGTACACGATCCCTGCCCCGGGCGAGCGGGCCAGGAACCACTTCGCCAGCAGCGCGGTCAGGTGGTCGCACCCGATGATCGCTCCCTTCTCGTCCACCACCACCAGCCGGTCCGCGTCGCCGTCGAAGCACACGCCCAGGTCCGCCTTGTTCGCCTTTACCGCCTCCTGCGTCTGCGCCAGGTTCGCGGCGACCAGCGGGTTCGGCTCGTGCGCGAAGTTCCCCTTCGTGTGCTCGAAGTTCACGTCGACAATGGTCAGGCCCTTGATGTTCGCCCCGCCCTTCCCGAAGACCCTCGGCACCATCGCCCCGGCCATGCCGTTCGAGGCGTCGATCACGATCTTCAACGGCCGCTTCAGGTCCAGCGTGCGCAGGACGTGACGCGAGTAGGCCTCCCACAGGTCGCGCGTCTCGGATCGCCCCCCCGCTCCCCGCCCGATCGTCGTGTCCACCATCGCCGCGTACTTTCGGACTTCCGCCAGCCCGTTCATCTCGCCGACCGGCTTGCCCTGCCGGCGCGAGACCTTGAAGCCGTTGTATTGCGGCGGGTTGTGACTCGCCGTCACCATCACCCCCCCCGCGCACCCGAGGTGGTTGATCGCAAATGTCACGAAGGGCGTATCGACCAGCCCGACGTCGATGACATCCCCGCCCTGGGCGTTGATCCCCGAGACCAGGCTTCGCGCAAGGGAGGGGCTTGAGACGCGCATGTCCCTGCCCACCACGACGTTGCGCATCATCGGATTGGTCTGTCCCGCCGCCTCGGCCTCGCCCCGCAGGAACCGCGAGACGCCGAATCCGATCTGCCAGGCCATCTGGTCGTTCAGGAGGTCGGGATACGTGCCGCGGACGTCGTAGGCCTTGAAAACACGTCCCAGCATGACCGGGGTTCTCCGGGGGGGGCAGGTGAGGGTTTGAGGAAGGGGGAAGCCTAGCACGCCCCTCCGATTCGTCCAGAGCCGAACGCTCAGTCCGCCAACGCCGGGTCGTCCGCCTGGATCGGTAGCACCCGGAGGGGCACCCCCTCCGGCAGAGCCGCCAGGAAATGCCGGCCGTAGCCCGTCGTCAGGATGCGAGGGTCCAGCACCACGACCCGCCCCCGGTCGGTCGCGGAACGGACCAGCCTGCCGAACCCCTGCTTGAACCTCAGCACCGCCCGCGGCAGCGAGTCGTCGCGGAACGGGTCTCCCCCTCGCTCCCGAATCAGGTCCAGCCGGGCCTCCGTCAGCGGCCGATCCGGCGGCTCGAACGGCAGCCGAGTGATGATGACGTTCCGCAGCGCGTGCCCGCGCACATCCACCCCCTGCCAGAAACTCGCGGCCCCGAGCAGCACCGAGCGCCCGTCCTCGCGGAACCGCTGGAGGATGTCCCGCCGCGAGCCGTCGCGCCCCTGCACGAGCAACGGCAGCCCCAGTTCGTGCAGGGGCGACCGGAGCGCATCGGCCGCCCGATAGAGCGAGCCGAAGGACGTGAAGAGCACGAACGCCCCCCCCTCGGTGGCGGCGACGTGGTCGAGGATGCGCGACACCAGTTCGCGCGTGTAGACGCCGTCGCCCTGCGCCGCCGCCTCGTCACCGGCGCGTGGGCTGGGCATCGAGCGGTCGATGAAGACCTCGATCTGGCGGGCGTAGTCGAAGGGCGAGCCGAGTTGCAGCGTCGGCGCGCCCTCGCACCCGAGCCGCGAGATCGGGTGCGCGAAGGCCGTCTCGGCGCGCTCCGCCGGCTCCTCGTCGCGCACGGTGCGCGTCGCCAGCGTTGCGCTCGTCAGCACCACCGAGTGTTCCCCCTCGAAGAGCCGCTCACGAAGCAGCGGCGCCACGTCCACCGGCGAGCAGGCCAGCGTGACCCGCGGCGCGCCGTATCGCCCCGGCTCGTCCGGCCGGCGCGACTCGATCCAATACACGCACCCCGCCGCGGTCTGCTCGATCAGCGCCTCCGCGCTGTCCGCGATCTCGCCAGCCCGCTCGGCGTAGGCGTTCAGTTCGAACCGATCGGCCTCCGTTTTCACGTCGTCGCGCAGGCTCCGCAGCCGCATGGCCAGTTCGTTCATCGCCGGCGTCAGCACGTTCTCCACGACCCCCGGGCGGCGAACGCGACCGTTCCGCGAGTCCGACCGGCTGTGCGCCTCAGCCAGCGAGCCGAAGAACTCGCGTGCCTCCGCGTCCGCCCGCATCACCAGCGTCACCGCCCGCGCCACAGCCTCCGTGTCCCCCACCGAGAGGTTCAGTTGCGCGAGGTACCCCCGCGCCGCCCGCGGATGGTGCAGCATCCCGAGCAGGTGGAACACCCTCCCCTCCGAGAGCGACAGACCGAAGTGCTCGGCCGCCACGTCCTCGACGTTGTGCGCCTCGTCGAGGACGACGTGGTCGTACTTCGGCAGAAACCCGACGTTGCGCGCCCGCAGCGCGAGGTCGGCAAAGAACAGCGCGTGGTTGCAGATGAGCAGGTTCGCCTCCTCCATCCGGCGCCGCGCGGTCTGGTAGAAACACTGCTTGTAGTTCGGGCACTTGCGCCCCATGCAGTTGCCCGAGTCGGACTGCGCCAGGTTCCAGACACCCGGCCGCTCCAGCGGGGGCAGCGTGCTCAGCGTGCCGTCGCGCGTCCCGTACGCCCACTCCTGGATCACCTGCAGCGATCGCCGGCTCGCCGCGTCGGGCAGCAGCCGCGCGGCACGCTCCGACGCGAGGCTCAGTCGGCGGATGCTCAGGTAGTTCCCACGCCCCTTGACGAGCACAGGCCGCAGTTCGCCCGCCCAAGACTCCGGCGCACCCGGCGCACCGAGCGTGCGCACGAGCAGCGGCACGTCGCGCTCGATCAACTGCTCCTGGAGCGAGATCGTGTTCGTGGCGACGACCACCGTCTCGCCGTGCGCCAGGCACCGCAGGATCGCCGGCACGAGATAGGCGAAACTCTTGCCGACACCCGTGCCCGCCTCGACCAGCAGCCTCCCCCGCTCAGCCATCGCCCGGGCGACCGCCCGCGCCATCCGCCCTTGCTCGTCGCGGGGTTCGAAGTCCGCGCCCAGAGCGCCCGCCACGGGACCGTCGGGACCGAGGATGGAATCGACGGCGTCGGGCACGCCGGGAGTTTACGGGCGTCGCACACCCAGCGGAGCGCGTTTCGGCTCGCCGTCGCGACGCGGGTAGACCTTCGGCGTGTGGTGGAACTTCTCCAGCACGAGGATCCGCCCGGTCGGCGTCTCGACGGTCGCCGCGTGCGCAGCGTGCAGCAGGTGCAGCGCCTCCTGGGCCTCCGCCAGTTCCTCCTCCGCCCGTTGACCCTTCACCAGCAGGATCAGCCCCCCCACCTTCGCGAACGGCACCGTGAGTTCCGCGGCCGTGGCGAGTGGACCGAGTGCGCGGGCCGTCACAGCGTCAAACGCTCCGCGGAGTCCGACATCGGCCGGAACACCCCGCCCCGCGCGCTCGTCCTTCGAGCCGCGTTCATGCGCCGCTCGCTCCGCACGGTCGTTCACAATCGTGAGATTCGCCAGACGCAGCCGCTCGGCAACCGACCGGAGGAACGCCGCCTTCTTCCCCGTTGCCTCCAGGAGCGTGAATGTCAGCCGCGGCATCACGATCGCCAGCGGTACGCCGGGCAGCCCGCCCCCGGACCCGACGTCGAGCACTCGCCCGCCCTCCGGCAGGTCGGCGAGCAGCGGCACGAGCGTCAGGGCGTCGAAGATCAGCCGCATCCACGCCTGCGACGGGTCCGTGACTGCCGTCAGATTGAACGAGCGGTTGGTTTCCAGCAGCAGGCCGAGATACGCCCCCAGCCGCTCCCCATCGCCAGGCTCCAACTCCACCCCCAACGCACCGACCGCGGCGAGGAACTCCGGCGTCGGCGCAATGGCAGGGGCGTCATTCATCGTCGTCAGCGTACTCAAACGACTGCCGGAACGGCGGCATCGGACGCCGCAACGCGACATTGAGGATCAGACCCGTCATGATCCACGACGCGAGCATGCTGGAGCCGCCGTAGGAGATGAACGGCAGCGTGATCCCGATGATCGGCAGCAGCCCGATCGTCATGCCCACGTTGATGACCATCTGCACCGCTACGAACGCCGCCAGCCCGACGCAGAGTATCCGTCCGATCGGCTCGCGGCAGAGGGCCGCGGTCAGCAGCGCACCCCCGAGCCACACGAGATACAAGCCGAACACCACGACTCCCCCGAGCGCTCCGAACCGGTTGACGACCACCGCGAAGACCATGTCGTTGTGCGCCTCGGGCAGCCGGTTGAAGCGCACCAGCGCCCGCGTGCGAGCGTCCGAGTTGCCCGTCAGCCCCCCCGCCCCGACCAGCCGCTGGGCCGTGAACGACTGGAAGTTGATGTCCTGCTCACGCGATCGGTCCCCCTGAATCTGGTGCACAAGGGCGATGAACCGCTCCTTCTGATAGGGGCGGAGCAGCGGCCAACTCGCCGGCGCGGCCAGCAACCCGGCGAGAATGATCACGCCGACGTGCCGCAGCCGCGCCCCCGCCGCCACGAGCATCGCGAACAGCGAAGGGACGAACAG
>JAHCJE010000171.1 GCA_026128865.1 Phycisphaeraceae bacterium
ATGGCTAGCAAGGTCCTCGGCGAGAGCAGTGTAGCTGGCCACCGGCTGGCCGAGCCCGGGCATCAGAACGACCACAGGCGGGCGACCATCCAGCCGGGCGCCGGCATATGCACTCGGGCTCACGGCCGTCAGGTCCTGCATGAGCGGACCAACATTGTTGGCAAGTGCCGCCCACGCAGGTGGCAGATAGCTTGCCCGTGGCCCGCTTGCGTCGCGGGTCGGGTACCAGATCCAGACCGCCAGCTCCCGCGGCCGCCCGTCGTCGGCGAAGGGATCGGTCCGGCCGGAATCGGTGAGTACGATTTCGACCCGCCCGACCGCCGCCGTCCCGGTGAGCGGCGGCAGGGTGGGACCATCCTGCTCGATGGTGATGGCCGGACCCGGCGCGCCGCGCGTCTGCGCGTTGCTCGGGGAAAGGACCAGGGTGATTGCCGTCGCCGTGAGGGCGACGCCGAACGCGGCGCGGGCGGCCGGCGTTGTGCGCTTGGCGATGCGGATGATCGTAGACATTTGAGGAGAGCCCCTTGTTGACGGCCGGCTCATGGCCGGCGGTCCCTCCAATTACGGAGCGCCGCAGGGGAACACTTGAACGAAGGGGCTGACCCGGGACGCCGGGCTCAGCGCGTCGCCTGGCGCACGCGGAGCGACGACGGGGCAAGGCCGAACATCCGTCGCAGCGTGCGGGTGAGGTGGGCGGAATCGGCGAAGTTTGCGGCGTGAGCCGCATCGGTCCACGAGCCGCCGGCCGCGTAGGACGAGAGGGCGCGGTCGAGTCTCAGCCAAAGCACGTAGGTCTTGAACGGCACACCCGTCTCGGCGACGAAAAGATGCCGGAACCGGCCCGGGGACAGGTGACTCACCCGCGCGATGTCCCCGAGGGTCATGGACGCGTCGAGCCGGCTGCGGATGGCCTCGATGGCGCGCACGACGCGAGGTTCGCTCGGTCGCGCCGACACTACCCCCGTGGTCAACTTCGCCATTCCCTCCCTGGCAACACCTACCAGTTCCTCGTCGGAAGCGCCGCGCTCCAAAGCGGCAAGGATCGAGGCGCCCAGCGGCACGGCCTCCTCAGCCGGCAACGACATTATCGCGCCGTCACCGAACCGCTGCCTCACCCCGCGCCCGAAGGCCGATTCAGGGTCGACGAAGATGTGCCCTACCACCGATCCCCCGGCGTCGAAGGAGTGGGGCAGGTCGGCCGGAATCATGGCCGCGTCGTAGGCTGCCCAAGAGCCATCGACGGAGCGGAAACGGAGGCCGCCGCGCAATGCGAACGTCAGCTGGATGGCGTGGTGCGCGTGTTCGGGGATCACGGCCGTCGCAAGGCCCACCCAGACGCTGCCGCCCTCCCAGAAGATGATCCTTCCGATACCGGCGATCTGCATCGAGCCAGTGCCCCACCCTTTCCGCGGGATGGCTGCCCGGCCCGCTGCCACCCGAAGAACCACTGGGACCGATATTCATCGACCGCTGCGCGGACGCAAGCAGGGGGATTCCGGCGAGGCTGGCGAAGACGGTCAAATCGCCTCGCGGTGAAGGGCAAGGAACTGGTGAACGAAGGCGACGGCGATGCTGCCTTCTCCCACCGCAGTCGCGACGCGCTTCACCTGGCCGAGCCGGACGTCGCCGCAGGCGAAAATGCCGGGTACGCTCGTCTCGACGAGGTAGGGGTCCCGGCGGAGCGGCCAGCGGCCGGACCTCGCGACATCGACACCCGTCAGGACGAAGCCGCGCGCGTCGCGTGCGATCTCGGGCGGCAGCCAGTCGGTCCTCGCCTGCGCGCCAACGAAGAAGAAGAGCCCGCCGGTCTCCACCCGCTCGACAGGACCGTGAGCCTTCCGGGCGATGTCGATCGACGTAAGGTGACTGTCGCCGTGAAGGCCCGCGATCTCGGCGCCCTCCAGAACCACGATGTTGTCCTTGGAGCGCACCTGCTCCACGAGGTAGCGCGACATTCCCGTGCCGATGTCGTCCGTCCGCGCCACCAGCGTGACGGTTCGTGCATGGTTGGCGAGGAAGAGCGCGGCCTGACCGGCGGAGTTGCCGGCTCCGACGAGGTGGACGTCCCTCCCCTGCGTCATCGCCGCATCGCTGCGCGACGCGCCGTAGTAGGCGCCCTTGCCGGTCAGTCGGTCGAGACCGGGAATGTCGAGGACACGCCAGCTCAGTCCGGTGGACAGAATCACCGTTCGTGCTTCGAGGACGTCGCCGCCGTCCAGCACCACTGTTCGTGCGGAAGGATCGAGTCTGGCGACCTCGCGGGTGACGATTATCTCCGCACCGAGGCGCTTCGCCTGCCTGAACGCCCGCATCGCGAGATCGTCGCCCGAGATGCCGCCCGGGAAGCCGAGATAGTTTTCGATCCGCGACGAGCTGCCGGCCTGGCCGCCCGGCGCTTCGCGTTCGACGACGAGCGTCACGAGGCCCTCCGAGGCGGCGTAGGTCGCTGCCGCAAGGCCCGCAGGCCCCGCGCCGACGATAACGACGTCGTAGTTCGACCGGCTCGGGGTCGTCGAGAGGCCGAGGCGCCCCGCGAGCTCCCGCATCGTCGGCCTCGTCAGCACCGCGCCGTTCTGGAGGCGAACGGCTGGGAGGTGCCCCGACCGCAGCAACGCCGGATCGAGCCATGACGGCAACGCCGTGGCGTCCGCTTCGATGGTCTCGAACGTAACCTGATTGCGGCTGAGGAACCGCCGGGCTTCGGCGACCGCCGGGTCCTGGCGATCGCCGATGACGGTCGCCTGGGCCCTCGGGCGCTCGGCCACGAGGCTCTGGAGACCTTCTATCCGCGCAAGCGCCAGACCACCCACGGCGCTGGCGAAGCCCGGTGCCGTGGCGGCCAGCGAATAGTACTGAGCCATGTCGATCCGGAGGATCCGCGACGGCTCGGCCGCCCGCCCGCTGGTCTGGAACTGGGTGCCGTAGATGACCGGCACCTCGCCGTAGATCTCACCCCTGACGCGCTGCGTGACGACCCGCTCGACGCCATCAAGGAGCTTGGTGATCTCCAGGTGGCCAGCGAGGACAACGAAGAGCGCCGGCGGCTCTCCCTCGTGAACGACATATTCGCCAACCCTCAGATGGATGTCGGCAGAGAGTTCGGCGGCCTCGTCAAGGGCATCCTGCGGGATGGGCGCAAGGATCGGAATCTTCGAGAGATCATCGACGGAGATCATTGGGGCACCCAGGATTGTTGACGAGGTCGAACCCAACAGTGGCTTGAACCGGCGCGGTGGCCCTGGTCTGGATCCACGATCCCGGGAGTGAACCCGGCACAGCTGAAGGTGTTGCTCCACGGCCGCGATCGACCGCCCTGCGTTTCGGGCGGTCGTGGACGGGTGGCCTAGAACAGGCTCACGACGGAGTGAACCGCCACTCCTGGCGAGAACGTACCCACCCAGACATCGTACTGACCGTTGACCGGACCATTGATTCGAATGGCGGGATCGAGGCCGCCGCCACCGTCGTTGTCGCAAATCCAGGTCCCGTCCGGCGCCCGAACGAGCAAGGTGGTATCCGACGATGCCGTCGCATGGATGCGAAGAGGAATGATCCCGGCCAGCGTCGCGTTGTCGATGCTCAGATCGGGGGCCTCCCGGACGTATCCACGGCACGTTGCATCGACTACGGCCGCCGGAATGGTGCCACCCGCCAAGACGTTCACGGTCTGCGTCTGAGCGGGCGAATGAGCGACAGCCCCAAGCGATGGCGGCAGGCGGGCGTCGGGGTAGACGGCAAGGGGAACGGACACGCAGCCCGCCGTAAGGATCGGGAGCAGCAGGAAGGCCATTTTGGGCATTTCGGTTCCTCCATTCGGGTGTGCGGCGCGCCGCGACGGTGCCTGTCTAGGGACCATTCGCGGGGCGCGATTGAACGAAGGGGCTGAACTCGAAGCCGCTGGTGGGTGTCGATCCGGACACCCTACGTCGTTCCCGCCGGACGGGACTCCGCCAACGGCCGGCAGCATTTGCGCGTCCGGCCGTGGGGATTCAGTCGACGAAATGGAACGTGACGGTGCCCGTGCCGTCGCCGTTCTCGATCAGGATGCCGTAGCCCGGCCGCGCGAGATAGGCAGCGGTGCCGCCGGTGATGGCAAAGGTCTTCTCCGGCGGCGGCGAGTTGAGGAACTGGCCGGAGATCTCGCCGGCGGGAAGCACGAAGGTCATGGTGCAGAGTGCAAAGCCCTCGACGTCGATGATCGTGCAGACACCGCCGATCCTCCCGACGGTCTCTTCGCCGCGACGGAGCTCGTCGTTGAGGATGAAACGATCACCGAGCGTCCAGCCGGACGTGCCCTGGGCGAGGATGGTGTCGTTGAAGACGACATCGAAGGTTACGTCCGATTGGGCCGATGCCGCGGTGGCGATGACGGTCCCGACCAGGCCGGCTGCCAGGCCGAGGAGAAGCTTCTTCATGTGCTGATTCCTTGGTTCGAAGGACGGCAGGAGTGCGGTCCTGGGCTGGGCGTAGAGATTCCAATGATGGGAAGGTCAAGGGCTTTTCGCGTGTCAGCTGCGGAGCGCGGCCGGGACCATCGAAACCCGCAATCAACTCAGCTGCTTCGGTCGTTTCCCCGGGGGCCACGGGTCTTGGAATCGAAGGTGATGCCGTGTCGCCGTCCCGTCGGTGATCCCTCTTGACCTTCCCATGACTGGAACCTTTAGGGCTCCATTGTGCCGGTATGACCGGCCTCTCGAACGAGCAACGAGGTTCAAAGATGTCCCAGATAATCCCCAATCCGCGGAGGTGGGCTGCACTGGCCCTCCTGTGCGCGGCGCAGTTCATCGTCATTCTCGACACGTCGATCGTCGGAGTGGCACTCCCCGCAATCCAGGCCGATCTTGGTTTCAGCGACGCCGGCCTGTCCTGGATATTCAACGCCTACGTGATCGCCTTCGGCGGTCTCCTGCTGATGGGCGGCAAGGTGGGCGACGTCTTCGGCCCGCGTCGCGTCTTCGCAGCGGGGTTTGCGGTTCTGACAGCCGCTTCCCTGGTCGCGGGACTCGCATCCACCCCCTCCATGCTGCTGATCGCGCGCGCGCTGCAGGGCGTTGGCGCGGCACTGATTGCGCCGGCGGCGCTGACGATCCTGATGTGCCTCTTCTCTGAGAACCCCAAGGAGCTCGGCCGCGCCTTTGGCTTCTGGGGT
>JAHCJE010000172.1 GCA_026128865.1 Phycisphaeraceae bacterium
GTCGTTTCCCCATATCCCGCTCCCCCCCGGCGTGGCGAGAATGCTCTGACCGCTACGCAAGCGCGGCCGAGGGCGAGGTAACCAATGACCACATACGCGACGTCGAGAGCAACGGCCGGACCAACGCGGGCACGTCGGACCCGCGCTGCGACCCTCGGATCCGGCCGCCCGGACCACGAACCCCCGCGTCGCGACCGACGCCTTGTGCTCGAGGCGGTCGAGCGCCCCCCGCTGCGCATCCCGAACGGCCCTCCCGCCCCCACCGAGCACGACATCCGCCGGCGCGCCTTCGAGATACACCAGGACCGAGCCCCGCACGAGGGCGACGCCCTGAGCGACTGGCTCCGCGCCGAGCACGAGCTCTGGAAGGCCCACCTCGACGCCGACCGCTGACACCACAACCCCCACACACGGAAGAAGACCATGCCCGTCTCCACAAGGCCCGCCCTCATCCGCGAAATCATGACCCCCGATCCCGTCTGCGTGACCGGCGCAGCGGGCCTCCGCCAGCTCGCCCGCGTCTTCGAGGAGAACGAGATCTCCGGCGCGCCCGTCATCGACGCCGAGGGCAGGCTCATCGGCGTCGTCTCCAAGACCGACCTTATCCGACGCTGCTCCGAGGGCACGCCCGACTCGCCCCCGGGCTACCTCTTCGAACTCCTCTCCGAAGACGCCGACGAGGACGTCGAGTTCATCCCCGAAACCATCATCGTCGTCGAGGACTTCATGTCCGGCGACCCCCTCACCGCCAAGCCCGACGATCCGATCGGCCGCGTCGCCCGACGCATGTCCGAAGCCCGCGTTCACCGCGCCGTCGTCATCGACGAGGAAAAGTTCCCCATCGGCATCGTCACCTCACTCGACCTCCTCCGTGCCTTCCCCTCATGCTGAGCACGCGCACGACCGCTCCCGGGAGGAGCCACGCCCGCGGGCAACGGCCGAACTGCCCGCGACCTTCCGCAAGGGCGTGATCGGCGAGCGGCGCCGCTACGCCGACCTCGCCCGCTGGGTCGCCGAGGAGGGCGGCAGCGCCCCGGCCGCGCTGGGGTACGAGCCGTCGCGGGCGTGACTGTCGCCCGGCGCGGCAGCGCTCCATCACATCTGCATCGTCGTGCGGATGTCCTCGCCGAACCACCGCTTGAGGTGCTGGTCCTTGAGGGCGCTCTCGCGGTCGGGGAAGTCGCGCGTCGTGAAGAGCAGCGTGGACGAGCCGATGGCGATCTGGTCTCCGTCCTTGGCCTGCCGCGGCTGCTCGACCTTCTCGCCGTTGAGGAACGTGCCGTGCGAACTCTCCTTGTCGCGGACCGTCAGGAACTGGCCGCTCTCGGCGAGTTCGAGGGCGCAGTGCTCGCGCGACACGCTGTCATCCACGATCTGGATGCTGCACTGGGCCAGCCGACCGACGCTCCAGTTCCGCTTGGCCCCGAGCGGGTAGTAGTCGCCCTTGTTCGGGCCAGCAACGACGATGATCGAAGCCATCACGCACGCTCCCGGGCCTTCGCGCGGCAGGCCCGCCGTTCAGCCGGCAGCCCGACCCCCGCACGCTGAGGCGATGGCATCGTAGCAGACAACGGCAACTCCCCGTAGGGCTGGCGCGATCTCGCCGCGCTGAGTGGAGGCGGAGGGGCCGGCCGGGTGCGGGGGAGGGGACGGGGGCCGACCGGGGACGGCCCCGCGTAAGGAGAGCACGCGGGGCGGAGGGCCTGGCGCGGCCTTATCCAGACTGCCCAACCGCACCACACTCCCTTGGGGCGAGCGCGAAAGGAGCGGAAATTCCTCTTGAGCGTCGGCAGACCCACCTGTAAACTCGGGGCTTGGGTGCGCGCCGGGCTTCTCCGGGGAGTCCAGGGGGGCTGCGGCGGACTCGCTTCCCGAGAGAGAGAGAGAGACCAGAGATGCGCCACTCCCTTCGTTCGCTCCGCGTGCCCGGCATGCTCGGCGCGGTCGCCTTCGCTGCGACCGCCGCCAGCGCCGACGTCGTGATCCACTTCACCGGGATGAACCTGGTCTACGACGGGACGGCCCTCTACGACGGCGGCTCGAACGCCGGCGGCGCCGCGAATCCCGCCGATGCCGCTCCCCTCACCACGGCCGATTTCTTCGTGAACGGCGGCTTGGTCGGCTCGCTCTACACCGACATCTCGCTGGACGTGTTCATCCCCGACATCGCGGGCATCCCCGACGCTCCGAACACCGTCTACAACGTGTGGACGCCGGGCAACCCCGGCTTCTTCGACCTGCTCATCGGCACCTCGCCGCTCGCGTCCGAGTTTCTCCTGGTGAGCACCGCGAGCGTCAACTTCACGTACGTCGACGTCGGCGGGATCGTCCAGTTCACGTTCACCGGCGCGGTCGGCGACGGCAGCGCGCAGAACCTGCCCTTCGGGCTCCAGATCGCGGACCCGGTCACGCTCTCGTTCTCCGCCCAGGTCGTGCCCGGCACCCTCACCTCCTCAGGCGGCTTCATCACCGGCTTCGAGGCGTTCGGCACGGGCGAGTACAGGGCCATCCCGGCCCCGGCGACCGGCGCGCTCCTCGCCCTGGGCGCGGGCGCGGGTGTCAGGCGTCGGCGGCGCTAGCCCCGCGGACCGACATCATCCTTGTGCGTCAACGTCCGACCTCCGCCCGGGGAGGTCGGTTCGTCTTCGGGCCTGGTCGCGGCGCAAGGCCGCGGCGGATGGCGCCGAGTTCCGCGCCGTGCCACCGCTCAGCCTCTTCCCCCCTCGCCCCGCCCGTCCTATCCTTCCGCCCTCCCGCCCTGGGCACCGCAGCCCGGTCTGCCGGGACGCCTGATTCGCACGCGAAAAACCCCACTGCACACGCACGGCACACGAGGAACCGTCCCCATGGCCACCACCGGCAGCATCACTCAGGTCATCGGCTCCACCTTTGACGCCCAGTTCCCCGAGGACCAGCTCCCCGACATCTACAACGCCGTCCGCGTCGAGGCCGAGACCCCGGCCGGCCCCCTCCGCCTCACCGGCGAGGTCCAGCAGCACCTCGGCGGCGGGCGCGTGCGGGCGGTGGCGCTCGGCTCGACCGACGGCCTGCGCCGCGGCCTGCCCTGCGTGGACACGGGCCAGGCCGTCACCGTCCCCGTCGGCGAGATGGTCCTCGGCCGCGTCTTCAACCTGCTCGGCGAGGCCATCGACAAGAAGCCCGACCTCGTGGACGCCCCGCGCCGACCCATCCACCGCGAGCCGCCCGAGTTCAGCCAACTCAACCCCAACACCGAAATCCTCGTCACCGGCATCAAGGTCATCGACATGCTCTGCCCCTTCGTCCGCGGCGGCAAGATCGGCCTCTTCGGCGGCGCGGGCGTCGGCAAGACCGTCATCATCCAGGAGATGATCGCACGCGTCGCCCGCGAGTTCGGCGGCTACTCCGTATTCTGCGGCGTGGGCGAGCGCACCCGCGAGGGCAACGACCTCTGGCTCGAAATGCAGCACGCCGAATACACCGACGAGCACGGCAAGACCGCCCACGTCATCGACAAGGTCGCCATGGTCTTCGGCCAGATGAACGAGCCGCCCGGGGCGCGCCTCCGCGTCGCCCTCTCGGGCCTGACCATGGCCGAGGAGTTCCGCGACGCCTCCGGCAAGGAGACGATGATCTTCGTGGACAACATCTTCCGCTTCACGCAGGCGGGTTCGGAAGTGTCCGCGCTGCTGGGCCGCACGCCGAGCGCCGTGGGTTATCAACCGACCTTGGCGGCCGAGATGGGCGACCTCCAAGAACGCATCACCTCCACGAAGAAAGGCTCCATCACCTCATTCCAGGCCGTGTATGTGCCCGCCGATGACTTGACCGATCCGGCGCCGGCCACGACCTTTGCGCACCTGGATGCAACCATTGTGCTGGAGCGTTCCATTGCCGAGCTGGGCATCTATCCCGCCGTGGATCCTCTGGCATCGAACTCCCGCGCCCTGGCTGCGGATATCGTGGGTCAGGAGCATTACGACGTGGCGCGTGGCGTGCAAAAGGTGCTGCAACGCTACAAAGATTTGCAGGACATCATTGCCATTCTGGGCATGGACGAGCTTTCGCCCGAGGACAAGCTCACCGTGTTCCGCGCGCGCAAGATTCAACGCTTCCTCAGCCAACCGTTCTCGGTGGCGCAGGTGTTCACCGGTCGCGAAGGCAAGCAGGTGCCCGTGGCCGAAACTGTGCGCGGCTTCAAGGAAATCCTCGAAGGCAAGCACGACGAAGTGCCCGAAGTGAACTTTTACATGAAGGGCGGCATTGAGGAGATTAACGAAGCGTAATTCGGTGAATCATTGAACCGGTCGCCGGTTCAAGGGTTCGACCGCTTGCGCGATTCAACGTTTTCAAGCACAAATGGCCACGCTCAAACTCGAAATCGTCACCCCGGACGCGAAGATCTTCTCCGACGACGTGGACATGGTCACGCTGCCGGGGGTCGAAGGCGAAATGGGCATTTACCCCCAGCACGTCCCGTTGATGACGCAGTTGTCCGCCGGGGAAATCGTCGTACGCAAGGGCGCGGAGGATTTCTTCCTGGCCGTGGGTGATGGCTTTGTGGAGATCACCGGGGACCGGGTGGCGGTCCTGACCGACATGGCCATCCGGGCGGAAAACATTGACGAAGCCGCCGCCGAAGAAGCCCGCCGACGAGCCGAGAGTCGGTTGGGTGAGAAACTGGATGATGAGGAAGTGGCCCGCGTGAACGCCGCGCTGGCTCATTCACTGGCGCAGTTGAAAGTCAAGCGGCGTCAGGGCCGATAGATCGCGTTGGCCGCGATTCCTTTCGCGTTTCGGAGGCTCAGGTCCCCCGCGTTGCCTGGCGGTTAAACCTCTAAGAACCGGATCATGCGGCTCTTCTCCGCGCGTTTACGCTGATTCTCGTCCAGGATCTTCTTGCGCAGCCGCAGATTCTTCGGCGTGGCTTCGACGTATTCGTCCACGTCAATGTATTCCAGCGCGCGTTCGAGACTAAGTCGCAGCGGCGCGTTGAGTTGGATGCCTTTGCCCTCGCCTTGGGACCGCATGTTGGTGAGTTTCTTCTCCTTCACCGGATTCACGGGGATGTCATTTTCGCGCGCGTTCTCGCCCACGATCATGCCCACATAAACCTGATCGCCCGGCAC
>JAHCJE010000173.1 GCA_026128865.1 Phycisphaeraceae bacterium
TCGCCCGGCCATCAGGTGCTCGACGTACTCGACAAGCCCGTGCTCGGCGCGGAAGAGGTCGTGGCGGGGTTTGCCGTCCGGCCCGACGCGCTCGTCGCTCAGCCGGATGGAGACGCCGGGGTTCAGGTAGGAGAGTTCGCGCAGGCGAGTGACGAGCGTCTGGTAGTTGAAGGTGGTGTCCGGGAAGATCTCGTGGTCGGGCATGAAGGTGACGGTCGTGCCGGTTCGGCGTGCGCTGCTGGGCGGGACATCGCCGACCACGTGGAGCGGTTTGCTGACGCGCCCGCGCGCGAACTCGATGCGGTAGACCTTGCCGTCGCGCCAGATCTCGCACTCGAGCCATTCGGAGAGGGCGTTGACGCACGAGACGCCGACGCCGTGCAGCCCGCCCGAGACCTTGTACGCGCTGCCTTCCTGCCCGAACTTGCCGCCGGCGTGGAGGCGCGTCATGACGACCTCGACGGCGGGCCTGCCGTTGAGGGCCGGATCCTCGTGCTTCATCGGCCCGACGGGGATGCCGCGACCGTCGTCGATCACGGTGCACGATCCGTCGGCCTGGATGGAGACGGCAACGGTGGTGGCGAATCCCGCCATGGCCTCGTCGATGGAGTTGTCGACAGTCTCGTAGACGAGGTGGTGCAGGGCGTTGAGGCCGGTGCCGCCGATGTACATGCCCGGGCGCTTGCGGACGGCGTCGAGTCCCTCCAACACCTTGATCTGCTCTTCGCCGTAGACGCCGTCGGGGCGGTTGGACACGGGTTCGACCTCGACCTTCGCCGCCCGGACCGGTGCGGCCGCGGGCGTTTCGATGGGGTGCTTCTGGGCCATTCGGGTTGTCGCTCGCTCTCGTGGTTGTGGCGTTCCGAGGGGGGCAGAGAGGCATCGGAAGGCGTGCGCCGGAGGGGTGGTTTGGGGCGTGCCGGGAGCCTCGGAAACAGGCCCTTCATTGTAGCGCGCCGGGGGCCGTTACGCTCGCTCGACCGAGCCTCGGGGAGGCCGCTGGGGCGATCGAAACGCCGGCGTAGAGTTGCCGACTGGAGGCACGCATGACGATGCCGAACGCCACGATCATCGCCGGAATTCCGGCCCGGAACTTCTCGCTCTACCACGCGATCCGCTTCAGCGCGGGCGACCCGGCGGCGTGCATCGAGACCCCCGGAAGCAACGGCACTCCGACCCGCACGCTCATCATCCGCGACATCGAGATGGGGCGCGCCCGCAAGCACGCGAAGGTGGACCGCGTCGCCTGCCCGGCGGACTTCGCGCCCGCGGGCGGGCTGTCGGGGGACCGGGAAACGGCCACGGCGCAGGCGGCGGCGGAGTGTCTCGTGCGCGCTGGGGTTCGGGCGGTGCGGGCCGACCGCACGCTGCCGTTCATGTTCGCGGAGACGCTGCGGTCGGCGGGCGTGGCGGTCGAACTCGACCCGGACCTCGGCGTGGCGGACCGGCGCCGAAAGGATGAGCGCGAGGTCGAGGCGATGCGCGCCGCACAGGCGATGACCGAGTCCGCCGTGCGCATGGCCTGCGAGACCATCGCCCGGGCGAAGGCCGATCGGGACGGCACGCTCACGCACGACGGCGCGCCGCTGACGGCCGAGCGGCTGCGCTTCATGATCGACGTCTACCTGCTCGAGCGCAACTACGAGAACGTGCCCGCCATCATCGCCTGCGGCCCCGAGGGCGAGGACTGCCACAACCTCGGGCGCGGCCCGCTCCGCACCGGGCAGCCGATCATCGTGGACGTCTTCCCGCGCGATCGGGCCACGCTCTACTGCGGCGACTGCACGCGCACAGTCGTCCATGGCGACGCGCCGGACTGGCTCGTCGCCATGCACGGCGCGGTGGCGCAGGCGAAGGCCGCAGGGATAGCGGCGATTCGCGCAGGTGTCACCGGTGAGGCGGCGTACAAGGCCTCCCTCGCGGCGATCCAGCGTGCGGGATGGGACCGGGCGCTGCTGCCTCCAGACGCTCCGGAGGGGTTCTGCTCGACACAGCACGGCCTCGGGCACGGAGTCGGGCTGGAGGTGCACGAGCCGCCGCTGCTGGACCTCGGCGGCCCCGTGCTCGTCGCGGGCGACGCGGTGACCGTCGAGCCGGGGCTGTACGCCAAGGGTCGCGGGGGCGTGCGGATCGAGGACGTCGTAGTCGTCCGTGAGGACCGGTGCGAGAACCTCGGCTCGCTGCCCGAGGGGCTGTGCTGGCGGTGATTCCGGTATGCTCGGTCGTTCATCCTGACCGGAGCAAGAGCCGTGAATCGAATCGTCTGGCGGGCGTGCACCGTGTGGGTCGCCGTTTCGTGTCTCCTCGCTCCGACCTCGGCGCGGGCGCAGGCGGGCCGCGACCTCTCCGATTTCGTGCAGAAGTACACGGCCGACCGCGGGTCGGTGCGGTCGTTCTACGACTGGCCGTGGTCGGAGGAGGCGTTCGACCGGACGGACGCGATGCTGGAGGAGTGGGGCGGGCGTCTGCGCGGCGTGGATTTCGATGCTCTCGACCAGCAGGGGCGGATCGACTACGTGCTGATGCGCACGCACCTCGCCGCCGAGCGGGCGGAGCAGGCGTTGACGCGGGCGCGCCTGGCGGAGATGGAGGCGTTGCTGCCGTTCCGTCGGCTGGTGATCGAACTGGCGATGTCGCGCTCGCGGATGGACGAGCCGACGCCGCGCGAGTGGGCGGACCAACTCTCGAAGGTCGAGGATGAGATCAAGGGCGTGCGCGAGCGCATCGACGCCGGGCGCAAGCAGAAGGAGGGCGAGGAGCCGGGGGATGCGTTGACTGTGTCGCCGGTGGTGGCGGCCCGGGCGGCGTCGGCGGCCGACGCGTTGCGCCGGAGCCTCGACGACTGGTTCCGATACCACGACGGCTACCTTCCCGAGTTCTCGTGGTGGGTCCGCAAGCCGCACGAGCAGGCGACCGCCGCCATGGCCGACTACGCCAAGCACCTCCGCGAGCAGGTCGCGGGGCTGAAGGGCAAGGACGACGACCCGCTGATCGGCGACCCGATCGGGCGCGACAAACTCCTGGCGGACCTCGCCGCGGAGTTCATCCCCTACACCCCCGAGGAACTGATCGCGATCGCCGAGCGTGAGTTAGCGTGGTGCGAGGCCGAGATGCTCCGGGCCTCTCGCGAACTGGGATTCGGCGAGGACTGGCGGGGCGCGCTGGAGCACGTCAAGGGACTGCACGAGCCGCCGGGCGGGCAGGCCGCGCTCATGGCCGATCTCGCCCGCCAGGGGATCGACTTCGTGAAGGAGCACGACCTGGTCACGGTGCCCGAACTGTGCGAGGAAGCATGGCGGCTCACCATGCTCTCGCCGCAGGGCCAGCGCACGCTCCCCTTCGCCGCCTACAACAACCAGCAGATCCTGGTGGCGTACCCGACCGACGCCATGCCGCACGACGACAAACTGATGTCGATGCGGGGGAACAACCGGCACTTCACCCGCATCGTCGCGGCCCACGAACTCATCCCGGGTCATCACCTACAGGGCTTCGTCGCCAGGCGCGAGCGGCCCTATCGGTCGCTGTTTCGAACGCCGTTCCTCATCGAGGGCTGGGCGCTGCACTGGGAGATGCTGCTGTGGGACAAGGGCTTCGCCCGCGGCCCGGAGGACCGGATCGGGATGCTCTTCTGGCGCATGCACCGCTGCGCCCGCATCATCGTGAGCCTGCGGTTCCACCTCGGCGAGATGACCACCGACGAGATGATCGCCTTCCTCGTCGACCGCGTCGGGCACGAGCGACTCGGGGCGACGAGCGAAGTCCGCCGCTACGTCGGCGGCGACTACGGCCCGCTCTACCAGGTGGCGTACATGATCGGCGGCCTCCAGATGCGGGCGCTGCACGCGGAGACGGTCGGGCAGGCGCGAATGACCGACCGCGAGTTCCACGACGCTGTGCTGGCGCACAACGCGATCCCAATTGAGATGATCCGGGCCGGAATCACGGGCGTGCCGCTCGGACGAGAGTCGGGTTCCGTTTGGCGATTTGTTGACTAACGGGCGTGCAAACGGCCTGCGAACATGCGCCCTGGTGTGACCACTGGTGGCCACCCCGGCCAATGACCGGGGGAAAACTCGCTAAGTGGCGTATTTTTTGCCGTTTGCGCTTCCGTTCCAGGGGCGTCCGCCGTATCTTGTCCGGCGAGAGACAAGGCCGACCGCCACATGATTCCTCCGGTGCTCTGTGCGCCTGAGTGGGGCGGTCGGTGGAACGAGAGAAGAGACGAGGAGAGCGAAACATGATTCGTGTGAAGCCCGGGGTGGCGGGGCTGTGCCTCGCCGGAGTGCTGTCCGCCTGCGCGGGGTCGGCCATTGCTGACCGCATCGACCTGTTCGTGTACGAGAACGCCGACAACGCGGATCTCAGCGGCCTGGACCTCTGGGCCAAACTGACCGACGGAGGCACGTTCATCGACATCACGTTCTACAACGACTCGACGGCCTCGTCGGTCGTGACGTCGATTTACTTCGAGAAGTTCGCGGGCCTGAAGGACGGCCGGATTGAGGCCGAGTCGGCCGGCGTCAACTTCTCCGACGGCGCGACGCCGCCGAACCCCGCTCAGCCGGGCCTGAACTACGGCGGCTCCTGGGGCGGGAACCTCTACTCCACCGACGCGAACCCGCCCCCGGCGCACAACGGGATCAACCACGGCGGGACGGAGTGGCTCACCATCCGCTTCGACTACGTCGGCGGAACGACGTACGGGGACGTCAAGAGCGCACTGACCGCGAGCGACCCGACGTGGCGCATCGCCCAGCACGTCCAGGGCCTGCCGGGCGGATTCAGCGTCTGGTCGATCTCGGTTCCCGCGCCGGGCAGTCTGGCGCTGGTCGGGCTGGCGGGCCTCGCCGGCCTGCGCCGCCGCCGCTGAACGGTTCGATGACAGCCCACTCACGGAACACGCGGACGCTCCGGCGTCCGCGTGTTTCTTTGCGCTCAGTGTGCCTCGGCGCCCGGTGCGCTCGACCGCTCGCTCACGCTCGCGGCGCGTTCGGGGGGGTCGGTCGCGGTGACGAGCGGCCCGCCCATGCCCCA
>JAHCJE010000174.1 GCA_026128865.1 Phycisphaeraceae bacterium
CCCACATGCCGGCGGAAGGGCGTGGCTCGACGAGGACGCGGCCGCGACTGTCGCGCGCGAGCACGGCGTCGCAGTAGAGCAGGGTGCGTGCGGGCGGTGCGGCAGGGATCGGGAGGTCGTGCTGCACGCCGGTTCGCGATGCAGCGCAGGAATCGGCGAGCGGGCAGGCGTCGCAGCGTGGCGAGCGGGGCGTGCAGACGGTCGCGCCGAGTTCGATGACCGCTTCGTTCACGAGCCCGGGGTGCGTGCCGCGCGGCAGGGCGTGCATCCACGCGGCGACCTGCTCGCGGGCGGCGGCGCGCGCTCGCGGCGAGGCGGCTGCGAGCGGGAGCGCCTTGAGGCGGATCACGACGCGGGCGGCGTTGCCGTCGATCGCGGGCGCGGGGATGCGGTGGGCGAGCGAGGCGACGGCAGCGGCCGTGTATTCGCCCAGGCCGGGGAGGGCGGCCAGGGCGGCGGGGTCGGCGGGAACATGGGCGTCGTGGCGTGCGGAGATCTCGCGGGCGGCGGCGTGGAGGTTGCGGGCGCGTCGGTAGTAGCCGAGGCCAGACCAGAGGGCGAGGATATCGTGCTCGGTGGCGCGGGCGAGCGAGGGGAGGTCGGGGAAGCGGGCGAGGAAGGGGGGCAGCCGCTCGGCGACGCGCGCGGCCTGCGTCTGTTGGAGCATGAACTCGCTGACGAGCACGAGGTACGGGTCGCGCGGGGCGTCGAGCGGGCGAGGGCGCCACGGCAGCGGGCGCGCGGCACGCCGGAACCACGCGAGAAGCGCACGGGACTGTTCGCGTTCAGTCGGCGGCATGGAGGGCGCGCTCGACGCCGGCGCGGATGGCGGGCCATCGCGCCTCGGGCGACTTGGTGACGGTGATGAACGCGGAGTGAATGAGAAGCGCGGTCACGCCGGGGACGGCGAAGAGCGCGTGCGCGAGCGAGTCGTCAGGCGGGGATTCCGCGGGCGTGCGGTAGGAGCGGGGAATCTCGGCTGGTCGCGGCTCGACGAGGCACTTGAGGGCGTTGGGGTTCGGCGTGGACTCGAACGCGAGGACGCGGTAGGGCATGGCGCGATGGTACGCGCCGGCGGTGGCGCGGCCGGCGCACGGAGCAGCGGCGCGAGGTCGCACGAACCGCCGCGCCGCCCGGGGCGCGAGGCCCCGCACGTCCCGGGGGACGGCTCCGCTCTCCCCTCAACGGGGTGGGGGGGATTGAAGCGGAGAGGTCCGATGTCGTCGTGTGCGGGGTTCACCGTCAGCGGCGGCGACGGAATGCCGTCAGGCCCGCGATGCCGAGAAGCGCGATCGATGCGGGCGTGGGGATCAGCATTACGTTGTCGACGCCGGCGTTCAGGTACTTGTTGTCAAGGTTGGCACGAAGTCGCAGGTCGTCGAGGTTCGAGAGCACCGCGAGCAACTGCGCGTGCGTGGCGGGGAGGTTGTCGGCGACGTTGAACCAACCCATGCCGACGTCGAGGGGGAGGGTGTATGTCTTCCAGATAGTGTGCGTGATGACGGGGAGGTTGTAGCCGAGCGTCACGCCGTTCCCGGAGATGACGACGTCAACGGCATAATCCACCTGTGTCGCGCTGTAGTCGAGGCCGGGCGACCAGATCTTGCGATCGAACTGGAGCACGCCACCGAGCGCAGCGCTCTTGTTGCCGAGGAACTTCGACGGTGCGACGAAGGCGATGTCTCCCGGGATGAAGAACGGTTCGGGTACGGCGATGAAGCCCGTTGGGTTGCCGAGCGACGACTCGTAGAGAGCGCTGCCGATCATGCTCTGGTTCGGCAGGTTCATCGCGTCGGCGACTTTCCAGCCATCCGCATCGGTATCGAACGTGCTCACGACAATCCCGGCGTGCGCCGACGCAACGGCCGCCAGCGTCGCGGCCGCAAGGATTCCATTCGAACGAAGCATGTTTGCTCCTCCCACCCCACTGTGGTCCACTCACTCTCGCACCCCTCCAGCGGGGCTTGCGACACCCAGAAGATGCCACCGATTCACGCCGCCGCCAGCGTTCCGAGTTGCTCGTTTTGCGGACCCTGCCGCGATGTCGATTGCCATGAGAGGGCTTTGTTCGCCATTCCGACTTCTGTTATCGGACGAAATCTGGGGTTTGGCAGGGTCTTTTCGGACTTGAATCCGCGAAGCAACCAGACGTTTTCCCTGGAGCAGACACCATTTTTGAGAAATTGCGGTTCGCCTCTTCCGTCGGGGGGGTGGGGGCTGGTATGATCGCTCTGCACTCGCCTGCCGTGTGGCGGCGAAACTCAGTGTGAGAAGAGAGGAGTACCAAGCAATGCGGAAGATTTGTGCGCTGCTCGCGCTCGCGGGCACTACGGCGATCGCCTCGGCCCAGTACACCATGCACTGGTACTGGACTGGCCCGGCCGTTCTCGACAACAACAACCCCACCGGCACCTACGACCTCTGGGCGAAGATGTCCGGCCCGAGCGTGAACGCCTACGCCGGCTCGATCTTTGACATTGTTCTGGACTGCCCCACCTGCGAGGGCTTCCTGTCCAACGGCAATGGCAACGACAAGCTCGGCGCCCTTTCCAACGAGGACGGCACCCAGATTGACGGCAAGAACATCGTTCTGGTCGACACCTTCCAGCTGCCGAAGTTCTTCAACCCCGGCATCGACCTGAGCAACCCCATCCACGTCTACTCCGTGGACGTCACCGCCACCACCTTCGGCGGCACCATGATCCTCTCCACCCACAAGCACCTCAACCACAGCATCTACATCGATGACTTCGGCACCTCCGTCGAGGGCCAGGCCATCATCGATCGCATGGAGATCACCTGCGTCCCGACGCCGGCCAGCCTCGGGCTGATCGGCCTCGGCGGCCTCGTCGCCGCCCGCCGCCGTCGCTGAACGCGACACGCGTCGGTGCGAAGCTCCTAAGCTTCTCGAACCCCGCTCGGGTGAACCCCGGGCGGGGTTTGTTTTTGCCTCGCTGCCTGAGCGGCCATCTCCATCGGGTCGTCCAGGTCGGGTTCCGTCGGATGAGGCTTGTCGGACTTCTTGGTACGGAGTATGTTGCCCCTGGGGCTGCCGCGCCTTGGGCGTGCCAAGACCGGGGATGGAGCATGGGAACCCGATCCGCGATCGTCGCTTTGACCTGTTGTGCCGGCCTCGCGCTCGGCCAGTACACACTCGAATGGACGTGGACCGTCAGCGACACCGGCAACGGTGACGGCATCGTCGAGCCGGGCGAGCACGTCCTCCTGACGCTCTGGGCAGAGTGGGGCGGACCACCCCCAGTCTGGTACGCGGGGTCCATCTTCGACATCATCGGAACGTCGGGATGGGCCGACGGGACGCTTCTCGTCGCCGACGGCAACGACGTACTGGGCCAGTTGAGCAACGAGGACGGCTACCCGCAGCCTAACAACAACATCCTGACCATCGACACCTTCCAGTTGCCCAAGTTCTTCAACCCGCAGATCTGGGAAGGCAACCCAATCCCCATCTACTGGATCGAGTGGTCCCCGGACGATTACTCGGTGCGCACGGTTTCCGGCACGACGGCGAACCATCTCAACCACTCTGTGTACGTCGACACCTTCGGCACGTCGGTGGAGGCGACACCGATGATCGAGGGGTTTGTGTTCCAGGTCGTCCCCGCGCCGGGCGTGCTCGCACTCGGCGCGGTGTGCGGCTGGTTCGTATTGCCGCGCCGGCGGGGCTGACACGGAGAGCACGACATGCGGACGGCAACGATCCTCGTCACCCTGGCTTTCGCCCCGGCGGTTGCCCCGGCGCAGCACACGATGCACTGGTCGTGGACCGCGAGCGATACGGGCAACGGTGATGGCGTCATCTCGCCCGGCGAGAGCGCGCTGCTGTCGCTCTACGCGGAGTGGGGCGGCCCGGACGCGATCGGGTTCGCTGGGTCACTCTTCGATGTCCTCGGCACGGAGCTCTGGGCGACCGGGGGATTGGCGGTCGAGGCGTGGAACGGGGCGGTTGTTTCGCTCGGCGACCCCGTGCCCCAGGGGAACAACGACATTCTCGCGATCTCCGCGTTCCAGCTGCCCCCGTTCTTCAACGACGGCTTCGACCTGGCGACCCGGTGTGGCTGTTCACGTTGCGGTGGAACCCGGCTGGGTACACACCCCGCGTCGTGACAGGCGGCACGGCGCACCTGAACCACACCGTCTACACGGACGAGTTCGGATCGTCGAAGGATCTGGCGGGAGTCGTCGAGGGTTTCTCGTTCGTGGTGGTGCCCGGTCCTGCCGGGGCGGCCGTGCTGATTGCCGGCGCAGCGTGCGGCGGCAGGCGGCGGCGCTAACCAACCGTGCGGTCGGCACAGGGGGAACGCCTCGCACGAACGAGGCAGCGCAAGGAAACGGGGCGCACCCGTGTGGGCGCGCCCCGCGTTCGTTGCGGTCAGGGTTGTCGGTCGAGGGTCAGCGGTAGAAGTTGGTCGTCTCGACCTTGAGAAGCGGTCGGGTGATCTCGTTGCTGCTCGCCTCGGCACGGAAGGAGACCTGGCCCGGGTTCTTGGCACGGATCACGACGCGGTACGTCGCCGCGCGGCCGGCCTCGAGGCGGGCGATCGCCGGGAAGGTGATGTTGCGGCCCTGGACGGTGCCGGTGACGCCGCCATCGCCGGACGCGCTGACGAACTCCATCGTGTCGCCATCGTCCATCACGCAGACGAGCTTGACGCCGGTGAGCGCGGCCGAGCCTTGGTTGGTCACGATGAGCGTGTAGGTGGTGGTGTTGCCGATCTCGACGGGGTCGGGGTTGTCGTTGCCTTCGAGCAGCAGGGCCGGGATGCCCTCGACCGCGGTAGTGGTCGGGCAGGAGACGGGGTCGGCGCAGTCGGCGACCGCGCTGGCATTGGCCGTCACCGAGCCGATGGAGGCCGC
>JAHCJE010000175.1 GCA_026128865.1 Phycisphaeraceae bacterium
GTCCCGGTCGCGTGCGACCTGGCCGTCGTCGACCGTGGGGCGATGACGGTGACCGTCGACGAGGAGGGACGCACGCGCCTCAAGGAGCGGTACGTCGTCTCCGCGCCGCTGGCGGGATACGTCGCGCGCATCACCCTCAAACCCGGGGATCCGGTCGCGGCCGGGCGGACCGTGCTGGCCTCGATCTCGGCAACCGACCCCTCGCTCCTCGACGAGCGTGCCCTGGCTCAGGCGGAGGCGAAGGTGCGCTCGGCCGAGGCGGCGGTGTCGCGGGCCGAGGCCGAACTCGCCGGGGCACGGACGGAAGAGGAACTCGCGCGCGCCCGGTTCGAGCGGGTTCGGGCCGCGGCGGAGTCCGGCGCGGCGACGCCCCAGGAAGTGGAGGACGAGCGCCTCCTGCTGCGCACCAGCGAGTTCGCGCGGGACGCGGCCCGGTTCGCGCTCGACGTCGCCGGGTACGACCTCGAACAGGCCCGGGCCGGGCTGGTGCAGCACACGGGCGCGGTCCGGGGGGACGGTGCCGTCTTCGCCGTGCCCTCGCCGATCTCCGGGAAGGTCCTGCGCGTGCTGCACGAGAGCGCGGGCGTGGTCGTGCCCGGCCAGCCGCTCGTCGAGGTGGGGAGCATCTCCGATCTGGAGGTCGAGATTGATGTCCTGTCCGACCAGGCGGTCCGGGTGCGGCCGGGGCGGCGAGTGTCGATCGAGCGCTGGGGGGGAGCCGTACCGCTCGCCGGCGTGGTCCGCGTCGTCGAACCGTCGGGGTTCATGAAGGTTTCGGCGCTGGGCGTCGAGGAGCAGCGCGTCAACATCATCGTTGACCTGATCGACGCGCCCGAAACCCTGGGGGACAACTTCCGCGTCGAGGCCCGCATCGCCGTGTGGGAGACCGCGTCGGCGGTGCGCGTGCCGGTGGGCGCGCTCTTCCGCGGGCCGGACGGCGGGTGGGCGGTCTACGCCGTCGAGGACGGCAGATCGCGCCGGCGCGCGGTCACCGTCGGCGAACGCTCCGACCGCTTCGCCGAAGTGCTCGACGGGCTGCAGCCGGGGACCACCGTCGTGATCTTCCCCAGCGACAGGGTGGCGGACGGGGTGCGCGTGCGCGCGGCGGAGCGGTGACCGGACTCACGGCGCTTCGCCGGCGCGCCGCACGTCCGCCGCCGTCAGCCCGCTGCGCCACGTGCCGCAGTCGGGGCACTTCACGCGGTCGCCGTTGACAAGTTCGAGGCCGACGAGCGGCCGTCCGCACCCCCAGCAGACGAAGGCGTACCGGATCGGCCGCGGGCCGACCTGCATTCGCCTGCCGCACTCGGGGCAGCGCATCGAACCATCGGCGGCAACGCGCAGCCCTTCGAGGCTGTAACCGCACCCGTCGCAGGTCCGCTCCCGACGCGCGACCAGAGCGTGCAGGATCCACGCCGCGCCGCACCGTGGGCACGCCCGCCTCCCGTCGGGAGCGGGCGACACGCCGTCGATGATCTCGGCGCACGACGGACACCGGCCCGCTCGTAGCATGACCCGCCGCACGACCGTCGGGTTTCGACGCGGATCACCCAGCCCGTCACGAACTGACTCGATCTTCGCGAGCAGGAAGAACACGGGCAGGCCAACCCAGGCGTACACGTGTGCAAACTCGGGCCAGACGACGCGCCCGCCCTCCGCCCACGGCATGAGCAGCACGGCCAGCGTAAGCACGCACGCCGCGACGTACGCCGTTCGCCCTCCCGGGCGCACAAGCCGCGCGGGCATGATCCGCTCAAGCACGAGCAAGGCCAGCGGTACCACGCACACGAGCAGACGCTCCGGCCGGTACGCCCCGGCGATCGCAAGCAACGGCAGCGTGACCACGACGATCGGGATGCGGTCGCTCAGCGTAGGGGGTGAGGGTGTGCGCAGCCGCCACGGCACGCCCAGCGCCCGCTCGGCCTCGGCCTGCTCGCGGGCCGTCAGCGGGCAGCCGGGCGGCACGCCGTCGCCGAGCCGCGGGAAGGCGTACAGCGGCCGTGCCACGCCGCGGTCGTCGAGGATGGTGGGAGGCTCGTGCATAGGCCGCGAAGTCTCTAACGCCCGTCCGTGGGGGCGGGTTCGTGCGGGGTCGGCGTCGAGCCTGGGGCCAGCCGCCACGCCGCGCCGCACTCGGGGCAGAGGACGGCCCCATCGAACTCCGGCCCGAGGGCCCGCAGTGAGTAACCGCAGGCGGCGCAATGGCCGATTGAAAGCCAGGCCAGGACGGCCTTTCGCTGGCTCTTGCGGCGGATGCGCCACGCGATGAGCATGTACACGAGAAGGATGCTGAACGTGAATGCCGTCACGTCGGCCACGTCGGCCGCGTCGAACCAGGTTGGGGAACCCGATCCACGGGTGGAGGGACGCGATGCACGGGCAGCAAGCCTCGCGCCAGAAACAACCGCGGCGACGACGACGATGATCGCTATGGATCGCCAGGAAAGCAGCCAGGCGGACACCGCGGCATCGCGCACGCCGGCGGACACGGTTCGCGGGAGCAGCCTCGGGTCCGCGAGCCGGATCGGCTTTCCGCGGGCGTCGTAGAAATACGAGGTGGATCTGAACGTGCGTTTCATCGGTCGGTGTCCGGCGTGAGCCCCGGCTGTTCGAATCCCAGTTGGGCCGTGCCGCATTCGGGGCAGGTCTGGCCGGTGCAGCCCGCGAGGTCGTAGGCGCAGCGTTCGCACAGGCCGCGGGCGCGGCGGCGCGAGCGGCGGATCGCGCCGGGCACGGTGAGGAGGAGGAGCCACAGGGCGGTCCATGCGGCCGCGTTCAGCGCGAGGCCTGTCCAGATCGGGCGCAGCGGGAGGGCGCTGAAGTCGCGCCCGCGCGACGAGGGCACGCCGAAGAGCCGGACGCCGCCGACGAGGCGATCGTTCACGAGCGTGGTGCCCGTCAGTTCGCCGCGCACGGAGTACCACAGGCACGGTCGCGGCCACCCGAACGCCGAGTCGGAGCCGACCACCTCGACCGGTCCTGCCCGGCCGCGGGCGAGCGTGCCCCGGGAGGGGGGGGCGGACGTGAGGTCGATCCGCCCGTCGGCCACGGCGCGTCGCCCGGCGGCGTGGGCCTGCTCAGCGCTGTGCCGCTCGACGACCTCCGCGGGAGTCAGGCCGGCGTAGGAGTCGGTGACGTCCTGCCACCACGCGTCGCGGACGCCGAAGACGCCGGTCTCGTAGCACGACCAGGGACGCCCGTCCTCGCCGAGCCACGCCCGAGCGACGCGGCGCGGGTACATGGGCACGGGCACGGCAGCCGCGAGCAACCACGCGACGGCGAGCGTCGTGAGCAGACCGAGCGGTCCGGCGGCCTTCCAGCGGCGCATGGCGACATGTTACAGGTTTGGCGACGGGGACGGCTCGGTGTCGCGCGCGAGCCGCCACGCCGCGCCGCACTCGGGGCAGACGGTCGCGCCGTCGAAGTCGGGGGGGATCGATCGCAGGGGGTACGCGCACGCGGCGCAGCGGCCGAGTTCGAGCCAGGCGCGGACGGCGCGGGCCTCGTACCGGCGGCGAGAGTGGAACGCCACGACGAGGTACGCCACCGCGAGGCCGACCGTGGCCGCCCCCATCTCTCCCACGTCGGGCCACGACAGCGGCGGGCGCAGCCACAGCCGCAGGCCGAGACGGACGAGAACGATGGCCGCGACGATGCCGGCGATGATCGCGAGCGAGCGCCAGGAGAGCATCCGGCTGTTTGCTACCTCCTTGCGCACGGCCGCCGGTGCGTCCTGCGGGAGGAGTTGGGTGTCGGCCGGGGTCACGGCCCGGCCGCGCGCGTCGTAGCAGCGGCGGCTCGCTCGGCGCGCGTTCATCATGGGGCTTGCTCCTTCGGCCCGGCGTCGATCCGCCACGCCGCGCCGCACTCGGGGCAGGGCGTGCAGCCGTCGGGGTCTGGGAGTAGACCGGCGAGGGAGCCCTCGCAGACCGGACAACGGAGACAGGATGCCAGGACACCGCTAACATCGGCTCGATGACGTCGATGCAGCCTTCGCGGGACGATCGCGAGCCACGCGAAGAGGTGACCGAGAAGCACGAGCGCCATGCCTATCAGTATCTCCTCGGAACGGCTCTTCTGCGTCGAGAAGAAGCCGAACGCGAGCAGGAGTCCAAGCACAACCGCGACTCCTGCCATCAGCATGAACAGCGCGGCGGCAAACGGTGTCACTTGTTCGCTCTCGTCGACGAGCGATTGCCGGGCCACCGCAAGCCCAAAGTCGCTCACTTCCGGATCGAATGTAGACCAGTCTACGTCGACTCGCGCTACAGAGAACACGCGGTCGCGGTCATCTCGAATCCGAGCCTTGCGTCGTCGCATGTGAGGATTGTAACGGGACCACAAGGTGCACGCGGCACAAACGAGCGATCATGCCCTTGCGGGCAGACGGCCGGTCCCGCCGTTGAGCGGAGTTCTTCCGCTGCCGCACTCCGGGCACGCCGGGCCGGTGCAGCCCGCGAGGTCGTAGGCGCAGCGTTCGCACAGGCCGCGGGCGCGTCGGCGGCGGCGGCGGATCGCGCCGGGGGCGGTGAGCAGCACGAGCCACACCGCGCTCCACGCGGCCGCGTTCAGCGCGAGGCCGGGCCAGATCGGACGCAGCGGGAGCGCGCGGAAGTCGCGGATGCGGGACGTCGGCACGCCGATGACGGGGACGCCGCCGACGAGCCGCTCGTTC
>JAHCJE010000176.1 GCA_026128865.1 Phycisphaeraceae bacterium
CTGGAGCAGCTGCTCCATCGTGCGCAGGAACTCGCCGGACTCGGCGCCCTGGATGATGCGATGGTCGTAGGTGCTGGTGATCATCATCACCTTCGACACGCCCAGCGCCTTGATTGCCTCGGCCGAGAGGTTGCTGTACTCGGGCGGGTACCCGATGGCGCCGACCGCAATGATGCTGCCCTGGCCCGCCATCAGTCGCGGCACCGAGGCCACCGTCCCGATACCGCCGGGGTTGGTGAGCGACATCGTCGCGCCGGCGAAGTCGTCCGGCATCAGCTTGCTGGTGCGTGCCTTTTCGACCAGCGCTTCGTAGGCCGAGTGGAAGCCGGCAAAGTCGGCCTGCTCGGCATGTTTGATGACCGGCACCACCAGTCCGCGGCTGCCGTCCTTTCGCTGCGCATCGACCGCGATGCCCAGGTTGACCCCGGCCGGATCGATCCGATGCGGCGCGCCATCGACCGAAGCGAAGGTATGGGTCATCACCGGATGCGTCGCTGCCGCCCGCACCAGGGCATACCCGATCAGATGCGTGAAGGAGATCTTGATATCGCGGCCGGCCGCCTTGAGCTCGTTATTCAGGGCCGTCCGGTTCTGCTCCAGGGCACGCACCGAAATTTCCCGGAACGTCGTCGCCGTCGGAACCGTGAGGCTCTCGTTCATGTTGGCGACGAGGCGGGCCGCCGGGCCTTTGATGATTTGGGCGTTGTTCGGGGCCGTCGACTGCGCAGCAGGAGCGTCGGATGCGGGCTTGGCTCCATTGACGGCGGCGACGGGCGGCTGCTCACCGACGCGCCCGTTTTCGAAAAGAACCCGCCACTCGGGCGCTACGCCCGCCGGGTTCTTGAGGTACTCCTCGTAGATCGCCTGCGCGAAGCCGGCGTTTGCAGTCTCGAATACGTTAGGGTCGACGAACCGTTCGGCCATGATGTCGTGATCTCTCATCCCCGAAAAACGGGGTCTCCTCCAGCGTCAGGACCGGGGTGCCCCCCGATTCCGCGTCACTCCCGCGATCAGCGGGCCTCGGACCTCGCGGACGTGGCAACGCCGCGAGGTGTGCGTGTCGCACCCCCGCCCATGCAGGGACCGGTCGTAATGACGTTGAATAATAACCTGCGTCGGCCAGGAATGTCGTGACAGCGATCACTCCGGATTCCGAGCGGTCCGGTCGATCAGTCTGGGCCTGGCTCGGCTGGCGCTCGCGATCACGGTGCCGCCGAGCCGGATGCATACTCCCCGCCGTGTTCGGTGCCACGGGGAATCGCACGAGCGAGCTGCAGATAACGCTGAATCTCCTCCTGTCGTCGCGTCTCGTCCCACCCCAGTTCGAGCCCCATCAGCGTGGCAACCGGCTCGGCCGCTCCTGCTCCAGCATCGGGTGTCTCCGAGCCGATCGACAGGCGCCGGAAGAGCACGTCATCGAGGCGGCGGGCGAACTCCCGGCGGACCGCATGGACGACCTGGGCACCGATGGCGCCGTGTGGCGGGTGGACCGGTGCGGCAAGCTCGGGCCGCTCCCGGACCAGGTCGGTGATCAGCGGCAGGTCGGAGCCATACTGGCCGATCAGATGCGCCACGGTCGGTTCCGTGAGCCCGAGGGAGGCGCCTTCGGCTCGGTACGCCTCCGCGCGGTAGGCAGAGCCCCCCGGGAGGGTCTCCCTGGCGCTTCGAGTTTTCATCGGGTCGGTCGGCACGATCCGCCCAGTGCCGAGCTGCGGAGCAACAGTCTCGACCAGGTCGATGGCCATCCGGCGATAGGTGGTGAGCTTGCCCCCGGTAATGGTGACCAGGCCGCGTGAACCACTTTCGATCAGATGCTCTCGGGAACGCGCGGAGGGGGAAAGTTGGTCCGATCGGATCAAAGGCCTGAGCCCGGCCCAAGAGAGGGAGATGTCTTCGAGGCCGAGCCGCGCACCCGGAAACAGTGCATTGGCCGATCGAAGCAAGTACAGCATGTCGGTTTCGGTGGCGACCGTATCGTCCGGATGCTCGGTCGAATCGGTGTCTGTCGTGCCGATATAGGACCGGTCGCCCCACGGCAGCACGAACATCACCCGGCCATCGACCGGGCTCAGAAACGTGATGGCATGGTGATGACCGATCCGGGACCGCGGAACCATCACATGCGCGCCCCGGCTGGCACGCAGCAGCGCGGGTTGCGTCGGGTCCTCAAGGTGGCGGAGGTGATCGGTCCAGGGTCCGGTGGCGTTGACGGTCACGGTCGCGCGGACGGTGCCCTGGGCACCCGTCAGCTGGTCTTCGATGATCGCCCCGGCAACCCGCCCCTGGTCGAACTCCAGGGCGGTAACACAGGTGTAGTTGGCGACGAGAGCCCCGTGTTGGGCCGCTGACTGCAGGGTGGCAAGGGTCAGCCGGGCATCATCGCACTGGGCATCCCAGTACAGGGCCCCTCCCCGGAGCCCCCGCTCACGCAGCAATGGCTCCTGGTCGAGCACCGCTCGCTTGCTCAAGGCCCGATGCCGGCGCACATTTCCGCCCAGCGCCAGGATGTCATAGACTGTCAGGCCGAGCTCGAGCTTCCACCGCGGCACCCGGTCGGTGTCGAAGTTGGGAAACAGGAAGCCCAGGGGTCGGACCAGGTGGGGGGCGATTCGGAGCAGAACCCCGCGTTCGGTGAGCGATTCTCGAACCAGGGACCACTGCCGGTGCTCGAGGTACCGAAGCCCGCCGTGGATCAGGCGGCTCGATCGGGAACTCGTTCCGGCGGCAATGTCGCCCCGCTCGACCACTGCCACCGAAAGCCCGCGAAGCGCTGCCTCGCGGGCAATGCCGGCGCCCGTCGCGCCGCCGCCCACGACCAACAGGTCGAATCGGCGAGCCGAGAGATCCCAGATCGTTGCACGAGCGGAAGGGTTCATCCTCTGTCCATCGACTCAAGCACCTCTGTGCTCGGTTTTGAGCAGCGTCCGAGCTTTTGGTTCACGGCAAATGCCGGACTGTTTCGACCTGGTGTCCGGGTTCTGGACCTCGCCTCAGGTCCGGGTCGTCACGCCTTGGCTGCGGCCGCCCTCGGCGCCACTGTGGTTGCCGTCGATCGTGATGCGGGCCGACTTGCGGAGGGCCGGGCCGAATCCGAACGGCGGAAGCTGATCGTCGAGTGGGTTCAGGCGGACCTCGAGGGCCCATGGCCTGACCTGGGCCAATTCGATGTTGTGCTGGTGTTCAACTACCTCGATCGGGCCCGGATGCCTGCCGTGGCCCGATTGCTCAAGCCCGGCGGCTATCTTCTCTTCGAAACCTTCCTCGAGGTGCAGCGTCAGCTCGGCTGGGGGCCGACCAGCGATGCCCACCTGCTCAAATATGGCGAGGCTGCGGCGCTCATCGCCCCGCTGACCCTGGTGCACGGGCGCGAAGTGTTCGAGCCCGCCGACAACGCGCAGTGGGCGGCGGTGTCGAGTATTCTCGCCCAGCGAACAAAGTAACCATGGCAGCGCGCGAAGCGGTGATCGTTGCCGGGGTCAGGACCCCCTTCGCCCGCGCCGGGACTCAGCTGCGCGATGCCAGCGGCGTCGCAATGGCGCGGCACGCCGCCCGGGAGCTGATCTACCGGAGCGGGGTCGACGGCCGCGACGTGGACGAAGTCATCTTCGGCCAGGTGGTGCAGAGCGTGCTGGCGCCCAACGTCGCGCGTGAGGTCAGCCTGCTTCCGCAGCTGCCGCGAACCATTCCGGCCTATTCTCTCAATCGGGCCTGTGCCTCATCGGCGCAAGCCATTGCGTCGGCTCATGACCAAATCGTTCTCGGTCATGCGGATGCAGTCATTGCCGGTGGCGTCGAGTCGCTCTCGGACGTGCCGATTCTCCACTCGAAGCGCATGAGCCGCCTACTGGTCGACGCCAGCAAAGCCAAGACCCTGGGGGCCCGGCTCGGCACCTTCGCCAAGGTCCGACCGCGGGACTTGGTACCGGTATCTCCGGCCATTGCCGAGCCGTCGACCGGCGAGTCGATGGGGCAATCGGCCGAGAAGATGGCCAAGGAAAACGGGATTTCGCGGGCCGACCAGGATGCCCTGGCGCTGATGAGTCACCAGCGCGCCGCCGCCGCAACGGCCGATGGGCGGCTTGCCGCGGAGATCGCCCCGTGGTTTGGTGGCAAAGGGATGGACGAGGTCGTGACGAGCGACAACGGGATCCGAGCCGACGCCAGTCTGGAAGCGCTTGCTGCGCTCAAGCCGGTCTTCGATCGGCGCTATGGCTCGGTCACCGCGGGCAACGCCTCCCCGCTCACGGACGGAGCCGCAGCCGTGCTGGTAATGGAGCGGGCCAAGGCGCTGGCCCTCGGGTACCGCTCGCTGGTGTCGATCCGGAGTTATGCGGTTGCAGCGGTCGATCCGGGCTGGCAACTCTTGATGGGACCGCTCTTTGCGGTGCCGACGGCGCTCGATCGGGCCGGATTGTCCCTGGCGGATATGGGCCTGGTCGAGATCCACGAGGCGTTTGCCGCGCAGGTATTGTCCAACGTGCGCGCCTGGGGTTCGAAGGCCTGGGCCGAACGGGCCGGTCGGTCGGCGCCGGTGGGGGACGTCGACTGGGACCGAACCAACGTGATGGGCGGCTCGATTGCCATCGGCCATCCCTTCGGAGCAACCGGGGCCAGGATCGCGACCTC
>JAHCJE010000177.1 GCA_026128865.1 Phycisphaeraceae bacterium
ACGCACCCGATGGCCGTCGAGGACCGGCCCGTGGAGGGGACGGCGCCGGTGGGCTGAACGACCGCGGCGGCTCAGCAGCGAGGCTGGTCGATGAGGACGGGGATGTTGTCGCCTCCGACGCCGACGCTGCGTTTGACCGTGCCGTCGTCGAGGAGGATGAGGATCTCGGCGGCGCGGAGCGGTCGCGGGCGCGAGCCTTCGGCGCCGCGGATGCCGACGATGACGCGCGGTCCCTCGCGCTCGGCGGTGTAGGTGGTGAGGAGGTAGTCGCCGTCGCGGTAGGCGAAGCCGTCGCCGGCGTCCTCGTAGAGCGTGCCCTCCGCGTGCCCGTGCCGGTCGAGAGAGATGACGAGGGTGATGGGGTCGAGGGGCTTCTCGCCGCTGAACTGGCGGACCGGGCCGAGCGGCACGATGGCTCCCTCGCGCAGGAAGAGTTCGGGCAGGTCGTGGTGGCACGCGTTCGCCGGCTCGAACATCCTCCAGCGTCCGTGCGGCATGGGGTCGCAGCAGCCGTTGGCTGGATCACGCGATGCCCTGACGAGCACGTCGCGTCCGAGCAGGAACGAGTCCTCGGCGGATCGGAGCGAGGGGTCGGTCGGGTCGGCGAAGAAGAGCGGGCGCATCACCGGCAGGCCCGTCTCGGCGGCCTCGCGGAAGACGGTGTAGAGGTACGGCAGCAGCCGGTAGCGCCGTTCGAGGGCGAGCCGGCAGACCCGCTCGCAGTCCTCGCCGAACGACCACGGCTCGTGGCGGTGCGTGCCCTTGTCGGAGTGGGCGCGGCTGAAGGGAAGGAGCGAGCCGATGCCCGTCCACCGCTGGAAGAGGTGGGCATCGGCGTTCTCGGAGAAGCCGCCGATGTCGCACCCGGCGAAGGGCTGCCCCGAGAGTCCGAGGTTGAGGATCATCGGGATGGTCCAGCCGAGGTGGTCCCAGGAACTGGTGCTGTCGCCGGTCCACATGGCGGCGTAGCGCTGGCCGCCGACGAAGTTGGAGCGTGTGAGCACGAAGGGTCTGCGTTCGGGTCGGGCGCGGAGCATGCCCTTCTTTGTGGCGCGGATCATCAGCATCCCGTAGACGTTGTGGTAGCGAGCGTGCGTTCCCGGCCCGCCGAGATCGGCGTCCGCGCGGTGAATGCAATCGACCGGCATTGACCGTCCTGGTCCGTCGAAGATGGCCGGCTCGTTCATGTCGTTCCAGAGTCCGTCCATGCCGACGGTGGTGACGAAGGTGTCGATGAGGTCGGCCCACCAATGGCGGGTCGCGCTGCGCGTGTAATCGGGGAACGCGCAGACGCCGGGCCAGACCGTGCCCCGGTACTCGCGTCCCTCGGCGTCGCGTACGAAGTGGTCGCGTTCGACGCCGTCGGCGTAGGTCGGGTCGGCGGGATCGGCGACGATGCCCGGGTCGAGGATGAAGACCGACCTGAACCCGCGCTCAGCGAGCCGCTGCACCATGCCGGCCGGGTCGGGGAAGCGCTCCTTGTCGAACGTGAAGTCCCGGAAGCGGTCCATGTAGTCGATGTCGAACCAGATCGCCTCGCAGGGGATGCGCCTGCGGCGGAACTCCGAGGCGACCTCGAGCGCCTCATCCTCGGTCATGTACGAATACCGGCATTGGTGATAGCCGAGCGACCAGAACGGGGGAAGGTCCATCCTGCCGGTCAGCGAGGCGAGTTCTCGGAGGACTTCCTCCGGGCCTGGTGCATCGATCACGTACACCGCGGGCTGGTAGCCGTCGGCTTCGAAGAGGATGCCCTCGGCGAGGTCGATGCCGACGCGGTGGGTGGTGTCAACGAGCACGCCGAACGCGGTGCCGTTCGTCCGCACGCCGAGCACCCACGGGTGGGATTGGTACAGCGAGCGTGTGGTCGAGTCGTAGTTGTAGGCGTCGGTGTTCCAGGCGATTGTGTGGCGTCCATTGCGCAGCAGCGGCCCGGCGACTTCTCCCGTGCCGTACAGGCTCCAGGCGTGCTCCGTCTCGATGCGGATGAGGTGGCGGTCCTCGAAGCGGGCGAAGCGGGGGCGGGGCGAGAACGCTTCCGCGACAGAGCCGCGTGCCTCGGCCGGGGCGGCGAGAGCGAAGGAAGGAGGGATGGACTCCGGCGCATCCGGGGCACGAAATCGCGCGGTGCGCTCCCCGACCATGACGGGTTGCGTGTCGAGGCTCCACGCGAGCGTGGGCAGTTCTTCGAGAGCGCGTTTCGGCGACAACGACAGAATCCCTTCACGGCGCCGAGGCGGAGGCTTCCGACCACCCGGGCAGCCGGCCGCGGTCCCCGCGACCGGTTCTCTTCTATCGACCAGCCCTGGCCCCCGGGTTGCCAGCGCGTGCGTGCAGTGTAGCGAACGGGGTACGCCCCGATCATGCGGGAGCGTACCGTTTCGGTTCGGCTATTGTTCGTATCGTGGTGCGGCTTGCGTCGGCGGCATCTTGATCGGAGTGAAGCCGGGGCTACAGTAGCCATGGCTACATTTGCCCGGTCTTGGCTAGGGCGGGCGAGGAGGCGCCGATGGATCGCGTGCGCGTGCTTCTTGCGGTCGTGTTCTCGGCGGCGTCTGTCGCGTTTGGCGGGGAACCTCTGCGCGTCGTCGCTACGACCGGGATGGTCGCGGACCTGGTGCGCAATGTTGCCGGGGAGCGTGCGGAAGTGACCGGGCTGATGGGGCCTGGCGTCGATCCGCATCTCTATAAGGCGACGCGCACCGACACAGCAGCGCTGATGCGGGCAGACCTTGTCTTCTACAACGGGCTGATGCTCGAGGGGAAGATGACGGACGCGCTGATCCGCGCCGCCACTGCGGGGCGGAAGGTGTATGCCGTCACCGAGTTGCTTGACGAGTCCGACCTGCTCGAACCGGAGGAGTTCGCGGGCCAGTATGACCCGCACGTGTGGATGGATCCGTCGTCGTGGTCGCGCGCCGTTGTCGTCGTGCGCGACAAACTGACCGAGGCCGACCCCTCCGGCGCGGAGCAATACCGTGCGAACGCCGAGCGTTACGCCCAGACCCTGCGTGAACTGGACGAGTACGCGCAGCGCGTCCTCTCCGGCGTGCCCGAGGAGCGTCGCGTGCTCGTCACCGCTCACGATGCTTTCAACTACTTCGGTCGCCGGTACGGGTTCGAGGTCGTCGGCATCCAGGGGCTCAGCACCGAGTCCGAGGCGGGTGTGCGTGACATCGAGCGCATCGTGGGCCTGATCGTCTCCTGCCGGATCTCTGCGGTCTTCGTCGAGTCAACGGTCTCAGACCGGAACGTCCGTGCGCTCATCGACGGTGCGCGCTCGCGCGGCTGGACGGTCGTCATCGGCGGCCGCCTCTTCTCCGACGCCATGGGCACGCCAGGAACGTATGAGGGCACGTACCTCGGCATGATCGACCACAACGTCACGACGATCGCGCGAGCGCTCGGCGGCGATGCTCCAGCCGGCGGCATGAACGGTCGGCTCGCGGGGAAGGAGTAGATCGTGTCGCCCCTCCATTCGCCGAGAACTCGCGGCGAGTCGCTCGCCTCGCTCCCCGAGCACAGCGCGGACAGCCCGCTCTCGGTCCACGCGATGACCGTCGCGTATCACCGGCGTCCGGTGCTCTGGGACGTGGACTTCGACGCGCGGCCCTGTTCGCTCGTCGCCATCGTCGGGCCGAACGGTGCGGGCAAGAGCACGCTCATTCGGGCGTGTCTGGGGCTTGTCCCGCTCGCGGCTGGGCGCGTTGAGTTCTGGGGTCGCTCGTACCGGCAGCAGCGGCGTCGTGTCGGCTACGTGCCGCAGCGCGAGACCGTGGACTGGGACTTTCCCGTCTCCGCGCTCGACGTGGCGTGCATGGGGCGCTACGGCATGATCGGCTGGTGCAGACCGGTGACGCGATCGCATCGCGAAGCCGCGCTCGCCGCGCTCGATCGCGTCGGCATGGCGGACTACGCGAACCGGCAGATCAGCCAGCTCTCGGGCGGGCAGCAGCAGCGTGTCTTTCTCGCTCGCGCATTGGCTCAGGATGCCGAACTGTACTTCATGGATGAGCCGTTCGCTGGCGTGGACGCGGCGACGGAGCGTGCCATCGTCGAGGTGCTGCGTGATCTCAAGTCCCGTGGTCGCACCGTGATCTGTGTTCACCACGATCTCCAGACCGTGGAGGACTATTTCGATGACGTGCTGCTGCTGAACATGCGCGTCGTCGCGTGCGGCTCCGTGGCCGAGGTCTTCACCGCCGAGAACCTTCGGCGCACCTACGGCGGCCGTCTCACGCTGCTGGACGAGGCGAGCGATGCCGTAGCGCGCGCCGCGCGGGGTGTGTGAACCGTGACCGTGCCTGCAGTGAGTTCCGCGGGGTGGCCGACCGAGGGCGTCACGTTCGACGAACTCTGGCGCACGCTGACGCTCCAGGCCGGGCACAACGCCGCGATCGTCGTGCTCGGGGCCACACTGCTCGGCATCGCGGGCGGTGTGGTGGGGTCGTTCATCGTGCTGCGGAAGCGGGCGCTGCTGGGCGATGCGCTGAGCCACGCCGCGCTTCCCGGCATCGCCGGTGCGTTCATCGCTGCGACGTTGCTCGGCGCTCATGGCCGCAGTCTTGGCGTGTTGCTTCCCGGTGCGGCCGTCGGG
>JAHCJE010000178.1 GCA_026128865.1 Phycisphaeraceae bacterium
CGCTCGCCGAAACACGCCGGCAGGCCGACGTGGACGCCGCACGCCTGGCGGAAGCGACGCGGAAGATCGACGAACTGAGCGCGGCGGCGGAGGACCTGGCCGAGCAAGTGGCCGCGCTCGCCGAGAGCGTCGGCGACGCCGAGCGTGCCCTGAGCCGCGCGAGCGAGGAACGCGCTGAGGTCGTCGCGCGGCTGGCGGAAGAGACGGCCTCCCTCAATGAGCGGCGGGCTACGGTCGTGAGCGTGGACCGCGAGCGGACGGGCCTGCTCGCGTCGATCGAGAGCGACGAGCGTCGGGTCGAGGCGGTGCGAGAAGAACTGGAACGGCTCGCGTCTCGCATCGGCGCTCTCGAAGGCGAGGCAGCCAACCTCCACCGTGAAGCCGACGCACTGCAGACGGCAACCAAACGCCGCGAGACCCGCGCCGCTGAGCTCGAAGCCGAACTCCTGCGACGCGACGGCTCGTCCGCGTCCCTCTCGGAGGATCGCCGCGTCGTGGCGGAGCGTCTCTCGGAGCGCGAGCAGCGCCACGTGCGACTCGACAGCCGGCGACAAACGCTGGAAGAAATGCTCGCGGCCCGCGCGGGCCTCGGCGAGGCCGTGCGCGCGGTTCTGGAGCGGCGCGAGCGGGGCGAGGGGTTCGCGGGCGTGATCGCGCCGCTGGCCGACCTGGTCGAGACCGCGCCAGAGCACGCGCCCGCGGTCGAGGCCGCGCTTGGGCCGGCGTTGCAGGCGCTGGTGGTTGAGACGGTGTCGTCCCTGCCGCGCCCGGAAGAACTTGCCGCGCTGCCCGGCCGCGTCACCTTCGTCCCGATCGCGCGGATCGGCCCGATGCCCGCCCGCAAATCGCCCGGCGCGGCCGACGGGGCGTTCGAGCGCGTTGTTCCGCTGCGCACGGTCGTGCGCGCCCGCGGGGGACTGGAAAGCGAGCGGACGGAAGCCCTCCTCGACCGCCTGCTCGGGGATGCGTACCTCGTCCCGGACCTGGACTCGGCGGTGCTGCTCGCCGCGGGTCCGCTCGCGGGCTGCCGCATGGTCACGCGCGACGGCTCCGTGCTCGAACCGGACGGCCGCGTGGTCGCCGGCCCGCGCGCGGCCTCCGAGGGCGTGCTGCAGCAGCGCAGCGAACTGACACGCCTCGAAGCCGAACTGCGCGAGTCGGCGTCGGCCCTGGCGCACGAGCGCGCCGCGCTGGAACGCGTGGACGCCGAAGCCGCCGCCCTCAACGCCGTGCGCACCGAACTCCGCCAGTCGCTCGCCAACGAGCAGCGGCAACTCGCCTCCGAGCAGTCCCGCCTCGACCGTCTGCGCACCGAGGCGGCCCGCCTCGAACGGGAGCGGCAGGGCGCGGCCGATGAAGCAGATCGTGCCCGCGAGCGCCTCGCCCGCGTCGAACGTGACCGCGCTGCGTTGCGTGAGCGTGCCGAGATGCTGGCCCGCCTGCACGACGACCAGGCCGCGGAGGCCCAGCGCCTCGAAGCCGAGGTCGCGCGCACGCAGGCCCGGCGCGACGCGATCGGCGAGCGCATCGGCGCGGCCAGGGTCGAGATCGGGCGTGTCGGCGAGCAGTTGGCGGCGGCGCGCCGCGAGCACAGCCGCGTGCAACTCGCCCGCGACGACGCGGAGCGGCAGGCGCGTGACGTGGACCAGCACCTCGGCCGCGTGCGGGCGCGGGTCGCGGACCTCGAGCGCGAAATCGCCGACGCCGCCCAGCGCGAAGCCGAGGCCCGCGCCGAAGCGGCACGCCTCGGCGCCGAGTGCGAGCAAACCGCGACGAGGCTCGCCGAGGCGGACGCCCGCGCGGCCGAACTGGGCGAGGCGCTCGGCGTGGCGCGACAGCGGGCCCACGCCGTCGAACGCGACTGGCACAGCGTCGAGGTCGCCCGGCGCGAGGTCGAGGTCAAGCGCGAGAACCTCGAAGAGCGCGCCCAGGAAGACCTCGGCATCGACCTGAACGCCGAGTACGCAGACTACCGCGCGGTCATGGAGCCGGGCGACGTGGCCCGCGTGGACCAGGCCGACGCGACCGCCCGCATCGACGCCCTGCGCGACGAGATCCGCCGCCTAGGGAACGTCAACCTCGACGCCATCGAGGAAGAGACGCAACTCGAAGGCCGCAACGAGGAACTCGCCCGGCAGGTGGCCGACATCGACGACGCCTGCGTGAAACTCCGCGAACTCATCGACCGCCTGAACGTCGCAAGCCGCGAGCGGTTCGCCGACGCCTTCGAGCGCATCACACGCGAGTTCGCCGGCCAGGACGGCATGTTCCGTCGCCTCTTCGGCGGCGGCAGCGCGGAACTGCGCCTCATGCCGCTCGTCAAGACCATCGACGGCCCCGACGGCCCGCGCAAGGTCGAGACCGACGAGATCGACCTGCTCGAGAGCGGCATCGAGATCGTCGCCAAGCCGCCCGGAAAGCAGCCCCGCACCATCAGCCAACTCTCCGGCGGCGAGAAGACGCTCACCGCCGTCGCCCTGCTCATGTCCATCTTCCGCAGCAAGCCGAGTTGCTTCTGCATCCTTGACGAGGTGGACGCCGCCCTCGACGACGCGAACGTCGGCCGCTACTGCGAGGTCGTCCGTCAGTTCACGGACCGCTCGCACTTCATCGTCATCACTCACAACAAACGCACGATGCAAGCCGCGGACCGCCTCTACGGCGTCACCATGCAGGAACGCGGCGTCTCCACGCGAGTCGCCGTCAAGTTCGAGCAAACCGGCCGCAGAGCACCGGCCGGGAACGCGACCGAAGACGCTCAAACCGCCGCCAACGGCACACACCCGAACGGCGAGTCCCGCACGCTCCGACGCGCCCTCGGAGCCATGCGCGAGGGGCTGGAGCCGACCACATCGTCGTAGCATTCGCCTCGTGCACCCAGGCGTGATCCTCCCCAGACCCCACACAAGGGGACCTTCATGCACAGATTCGAGGCAACCCGGGTCACCGTGATGGGCCTCGGGCGCTTCGGCGGAGGCGTCGGCGTTACACGCTGGCTCGCGGCCCAGGGCGCGGACGTCCTCGTCACCGACCTCGAACCCGAAGATCGGCTCCACGCTTCCGTCGCCGCGCTGTCGGACCTCATTCAAACCGGACAAGTGCGCCTCCGCCTCGGCGAGCACAACGTCAGCGATTTCACCACCTGCGACCTCGTCGTCGCCAACCCCGCCGTCCCGCTCCCGTGGGAAAACCGTTTTCTCCGCGCCGCCCGCGCGGCCGGAGTCCCTATCACCACCGAAATCGGCCTGCTCGTCGAACGACTCCACGCAAGAGAGCGCGTCATCGGCGTCACCGGAACCGTCGGCAAGAGCACGACCGCCGCGATGATCGCCGCGGGACTGCGCGGCGCAGGAAAGCCCGTCGCCCTCGGCGGCAACATCGGCGGCTCGCTGCTCGGCGAACTCGACACGCTCGACCCCGCCACTTGGATCGTGCTCGAACTCTCTAGCGCAATGCTCCACTGGCTCGCCGAGGCACGCTGGTCCCCCGGCATCGCCGCCGTCACCGGATTCGCCCCGAACCACGCCGATTGGCACGGCACGGTCGATCACTACGAGGCATCCAAGCGGAATATTCTGGCCTTCCAGCGACCCGGAGACACCTGCATCCTCGGCCCGGGCGTGCACGAATGGGCGTCCGCCTCCGGCGTGCGAAGGACGCTCGCCGATGCCTCCGCCCGCGTCGCCGGCCTGCGCGTCCCCGGCGCTCACAACGCCGCCAATGCCGCCATCGCCCTCGCCGCCTGCGCCGCAGCCGGCGCGGACCGCGACGCCTGCGAGCGGGGCATCCGCGCCTTCGAAGGGCTTCCCCACCGCTTGCAGGCCGTCTGCGAGGCGAGCGTTCCCGGCGGCGTGGTCCGCTTCTTCAACGACTCCAAGGCGACCACGCCCGAAGCCACGCTCGTCGCCATCGACGCCGTGCGCGCCCTCGGCCCGGTCCACCTCATCGCCGGCGGCTACGACAAGGGCATCGACCTCTCCCCCATCGCGCGGATCGCACACGGACTCGCGGGCCTCTACACCATCGGCGCGACCGGCGACGCCCTCGCCCGCGCCGCGGCCGCCAACGCCGAATCCTGCGGCACCCTCGACGCCGCCGTAGCCCGCGCCTTCGAACGCGCACGCCCCGGCGACACCGTCCTTCTCAGCCCCGGGTGTGCATCATGGGACCAGTTCGAGAACTACGAGCGCCGCGGCGAAGCCTTCTGCCGGCTTGTCCGCGAACGCGCGGAGGCCACGCGATGCGCGCACTCGCCGGGTTGATCGCCGCCTGCGCGCTCGCCGGGTGCACAACCCGGCCGAACGCACCGGCGACGACGCCTCCAACAGACGCGCCGGATGCTCCGCCCGCAGCCACTCCCGACGACGGCTGGACCGAAGCCTTCCCCGGCGTTCGCGTCAGCGTCGCTCGCCGGGCGGTCGAGTTCGAAGGGATCGTGCCCATCGACTGCCACCACCCGGAAACCCCGGACGTCTA
>JAHCJE010000179.1 GCA_026128865.1 Phycisphaeraceae bacterium
CCCCGGGCACGAGCGGGGCTGCCCCCGGGGCGCGGGCGATCCTTCCCCCGCGCCCCTTTCGCGCGCGCCGGCGTCCTGGTATGCTGGATCCGGCGGTCGCGTTTCGCGCCGTCGAGAGGAGCCTGCCATGAAGCCCGTGATGCTCTCCGTTCTGGTCGCCGCTGCCTGCGCGCCCGTGATGGCGCAGCCTGGCGCGGTTGGTTCCGCGGATGCGCTGACGACGGTGGAGCGAGCGCAGGGGTGGATGCTGCTGACGGGGGCGGAGGGGATGAAGCACTGGCGGGGGTACCGGCAGGAGGGGTTCCCGGGGTCGGGGTGGACGCTGAGCGAGGGCGTTCTCACGCACGCGGCGGGGGGGGGCGGCGGCGACATCATGACGCGCGAGCAGTTCGGGGACTTCGACCTGAAGTTGCAGTATCGGGTTGCGCCGCGGGCGAACAGCGGGATCATCTACCGGGTGGCGGAGCGGGGCGACTACACGTGGCAGACGGGTCCGGAGTTCCAGGTGCTGGACGATCACGGGCACAACCTGGCGGGGAACCACCCGCACTCGGCGGGGGCGTTGTACGACCTGTTCACGCCCGCGGAGGGGAAGCTGTCGAGGCCGGCGGGGGAGTGGAACGACGCGCGGGTGGTGATCCGCAACGGGGTGATCCAGCACTGGCTGAACGGGGTGAAGGTGGTGGAGGTTCGTGCGTTCGAGGAGGACGGGTCACCCACTGCCGAGTGGGCCGGCGCGATCGAGCGGAGCAAGTTCGCGCCGATGCGGGGGTTCGGGGTGCAGCCGCGCGGGCACATCGCGCTGCAGGATCACGGGGACGAGGTCTCCTTCCGCAACGTTCGCGTCCGCGACCTTGGCGCGCCGATGCCGGGCGAGGTCGCGCTGTTCAACGGTCGGAATCTCGACGGTTGGACTGTCATCGGCTCCGGCGCGGACAGCGGGACGTGGACGGTGCGGGACGGCGTGCTGCACTGCACCGGCGAGCCGGCCGGGTACATCCGGACGACGGAGTCCTACACGAACTTCGTGCTGCGGGTCGAGTGGCGGTGGGATCCGGAGACTCGGCAGACCGGGAACAGCGGTGTGCTGGTTCGGGTCGTTGGGGAGGACAAGGTCTGGCCGCGCAGCGTTGAGGCCCAGTTGCACGCGGGGAACGCGGGGGACTTCATCTGCATCGGTGGGACCGAGATCGCCGGCGATCCGGGTCGGACGAGCGGTCGTCGGATCGTGAAGTCCCACGGGGCGGAGAGGCCGGCGGGGGAGTGGAACGAGTACGAGATCATCGTGAACGGGGGGGAGATCACGCTGATTGTGAACGGAGAGACGCTGAACCACGCGACCGGGGCCGAGGTCGTCGCCGGGTCCATTGCGCTGCAATCGGAGGGGACGCCGATCCAGTTCAGGCGGATCAGGCTGGTTCCGCTGGATTGATGGCCTGGGTTCGATGTCGGACGGCGGCAGGCCGCGGTTGTTGAGACGCAGGATTTGTGCGGCGGCGCGTCGTGAGGTCTCGCGTCGGCGCTGGACGATGGATGGATGGAGCGGGCGTGGCTCCGGGTCTTCGACGGCGAGGAAGTGGAGCAGGCGTGCGGCGGCCGGGCGTGCGTGTGCGAGGATGCGCTGCTCGCGGAGTTCGGCCTCCTCGGTGAGGGCGTCGAAGAGTTGTTGGGTGTGCGGGTGGCGGAGCCAGGCGATGAGCCGCTCCGGAGCGAGGTCGTACATAGTGGCCAGATCGATGAGGGTGTGGCGGCCGGCGAGGTAGTGGTGGATCAGGTCGGGGACGTGGATGTGGGGTGGGAGGAGTTCGTGCGCCCCTTCGGGGCTATTTGCGTTGCGGGCGCCGGCACCCCGGGCTGCGCCCGGGGCACGTGGCAGCGCCCCCTCCGGGGTCGAAGGCTCGTCCTGCGATGGGCGCGAGCATGGGATGGCTGCGGCGGAAGAGGTCGGCGGAGGCTGGACGCCTGCGTGACTGTTGTGGTGGTAGGGCTTGCCGTTGACGTGGAGCGCGGCTGTGGCCATGCGTAGATGGTGCGGCGTGGTTGAGGCGAAGTCGAGTGATGGAGGGCGTGAGGGCGCTGGTTGGCGCGCGCGGGTGGGTGGTGCGAGGTTGAGGGCGCACGGACGGTGTGGATGCTGGCAGGCTTGGGGTTGTGCGTGTTTGGGTGCCGGCGTCGTCTCAGAGTAGCCGACGTCGGTGGCACACCCTGCCTGGCGGAATGCGTTCAACGTTCTGGGAATCGCTCGATGTGAAATCTGAGCCGGAGCGCGAAGTCTCGGACGGACGCCTGGGAAACCTTCAAGGGCAGCGACAGTCCTACGTGCCACGCCGTCTCATCGTCCAGCCCCGCGCCGACCAGGGCCTCCGCCCGCAGTCGTACTTCGATCGGTCGATCCGACGACCAGTGTCCATCGAAGCGAAAACCCAGAAGCGGCTCTGTGAAATCGATGCTTGACGGTTCTCCGAGCGGAGGGGACTCCAACCACGACAGCAACGCTGCCAGTTCCCACGTCGTCAGGCAGGGTTCTCGGAAAGACCACTCACCGTGCGAGCATTCCACCCGGCCGTCGATCACGAGCCAGTTGGAATCCCAGTCGTGGACGCCTCGGCGGTTGCTCTCTGGAAACTCGTAGCACGCGACCGCGAAGCCGATCCGAGCGTCGCCGGGCGTGCCGAGCCATGCCATCCTCAATGGTGGTTGCGATCGGTTCACACCTTGACTGCGTGCTCAGATCACGCGGTCTTCCTTGGGGATGCCGAGGGCTGGGCGGACATCGACGCTGACGAGGCGTTCGCGCTGGAGGCGTCTTGCGGTTTCGGCGTCCACGTAGTCGCTGTGGCAGGAGAGTTTGGCGGTGGCAGGTTCTTCTTCGGCCGGCGCGTGATGGCCTGCGCCTTGTGCCTTCTTTTTGGTCGCCAGTTTGTGGATTTCGTCGGGGGTGAGGACGCCGCGTTGGCGGAGGATGTCCTGTTGCTCGGGTGTGAGGGGCGCGGAGCGTGCGGGCGCGCCCGGGGTTGTGCCGTCGCGGCCGCCGAGGCGTTCGAAGCCTTCGGCCTTTCCGCTGGCGAAGTCCTGGATTTCCTTGCTGATTCGGACGGAGCACCAGTCGTGGCCGCACATGGCGCAGAAGTCGGTGTCGACGTCGAGGTCCTCGTCGTGGTAGGCGCGGGCGGTGTCGGGGTCGAATGCGAGTTCGAAGTGCTTCTCCCAGTTGAGGGCGGCGCGGGCCTTGGTGAGTTCGTCGTCGCGGTCGCGGGTGCCGGGGATGCCGAGGGCGACGTCGGCGGCGTGCGCGGCGATTCGGTAGGCGATGCATCCCTGCTTGACGTCGTCGCGTTTGGGGAGGCCGAGGTGCTCCTTGGGCGTGACGTAGCAGAGCATGCTGGCGCCGTGGTAGGCGATGGCGGTGGCGCCGATGCAGGAGGTGATGTGGTCGTAGCCGGGGAAGATGTCGGTGACGAGTGGGCCGAGGACGTAGAAGGGCGCGCCGTGGCAGAGACGCCGCTGGATCTTGGCGTTGTATTCGATCTGGTCGAAGGGGACGTGGCCTGGGCCTTCGATCATGACCTGGACGCCGTGACGCCAGGCGCGTTCGGTGAGTTCGCCGAGGGTTTCGAGTTCGGCGAGTTGGGCGTCGTCGGTTGCGTCGGCGAGGCCGCCGGGGCGGAGGCCGTCGCCGATGCTGAAGGTGACGTCGTGCTGGCGCATGAGTCTGCAGATGTCGTCCCACATGTCGTACATGAGGTTTTCGCGGTTGTGGTGGAGCATCCACTTGGCGAGGAGCGAGCCGCCGCGCGAGACGATGCCGATGAGGCGGTTTTTGACGTACTTGAGGTGTGCGCGGCGGACGCCGGCGTGGATGGTGAAGTAGTCGACGCCCTGGCGGGCCTGTCGTTCGAGCATTTCCATCACGGCGGCCTCGTCGAGGTCTTCGAGGCGGCGGCCGATGATCATGGCGTAGATGGGGACGGTGCCGATGGGGACGGTGGAGTGTCGGCAGAAGGCCTCGCGGCACTCGTCGAGGTCGCCGCCGGTGGAGAGGTCCATGACGGTGTCCGCGCCCCAGCGGACGGCCCAGTCGAGTTTTTCGAGTTCCTCGGCGGTGCCGCTGGAGATGGGGGATGCGCCCATGTTGGCGTTGACCTTGGTGCGGCTTGCGCGGCCGATGCACATGGGGTCGAGGCGGTGGCGGAGGTGGTTGACGTTCGCGGGGATGACCATGCGGCCGGCGGCGACCTCGTCGCGGACCTGCTCGGGGGTGAGGTGCGGCTCGCGCTGGGCGACGCGGCGCATCTGGGGGGTGATGAGGCCGAGGCGGGCGTGGTCGAGTTGAGTGCGGGGAGGCAGGAGGGAGGAGGCCGAAGGGGGGGGAGCGGCGCGGATGAAGCGGGCGATTTCGGGGTGGTTGTGGCCGGCGCAGCCTGTGGCGTGGT
>JAHCJE010000018.1 GCA_026128865.1 Phycisphaeraceae bacterium
CGCAGGAGCGAGCCGAGGCGGACGCGGGCGCGGGCGGTGTCGGGGTGGTCGGGGCCGCCCGCGCGGGCCAGGGCCTCGACCGCGCCGCGGAGCATCGGCTCGGCCTCGTCGGCGCGCCCCGTGGCTTCGAGCAGCGAGGCGTAGGTCGCGCGCACGATGGCCGAGAGGCTCTCGGGCGGGTCCGCCGTCGCGTCCAACGCGGCGATGGTCTCGCGCCACAGACGCTCGGCGTCCTCGACGCGGCCGTCCTCGAGGTGCAGTTTGGCCAGATTGTGGGCGGTCGTGAGCGTTTCTTCGTGCGCAGGCCCGCGCGCGGCGCGCAGCCTGGCCAGCGCCTCGTCGAACAGCGCAGCCGCACGCTCGGTCTCGTCCAGCGCATAGAGCGCGACCGGCAGGTTCGCCAGCGCGAAGAGGTGGTCGTCGTCGTCATCGGGGAGCGTGCGCCGCGCCAAGGCGAGCGCGGCCTCGAACTGCGCCTTCGCCGCCTCGACGTGCCCGAGGCCGTAAAGGGTGCGCCCGAGGATGTTCCGCAGCGAGACCTCGACCTGCGGCTGGCCCGCGAGGTCTGCGCCGATCGTCGCGGCGGCGTGGTCGAGGACTTCAGCAACGGTGATCTCGCGGTCCTCGCCGCGGGTGGGGTCGGCGGCGGCGAGCCAGCCTTCGAGCGCATCGACCACCTGCCGCCGCGTCTCGGACTGCGCCTTGGCCTGCGTGAGCCGGTCCTCGGCCAGCAGTTCCGCCGCCCGCGCCCGCTGGTAGAGCGCGGTCATGGCGATCGAGAAACCGACGAGCAGCACGAGCAGCAGCGCGGCGACGGCCACAGGCCCGCGGTGGCGTCGGGCCATCTTCGACAGGACGTACCACCCGCTGTCACGCTTCGCCTCGATCGGCTCGCCCCGCAGGTACCGCTCGAGGTCGCGGGCGAGTTCGCCGGCGTTCTGGTAGCGGCGTTCGCGCTGCTTGCTCAGGCACTTGAGGACGATGGTCTCGACTTCGTCGTTGATCTGGCGGCGGATCGTGCTGGGGCGGGCCGGTTCGGCACGCAGGATGTTGTCCAGCACGTCGCGCATCGCCCCGATCACCTGGTACGGGAACCGGCCCGTCAACGCCTGATACAGCACCACGCCGAGCGAGTAGACGTCGGTGCGCACGTCGATCATCGACGGCACGCCCTGCGCCTGCTCAGGGCTGGCCCACGGGAGCGAGCCGATGAACTGGCCCGTCATCGTCATCAGTCGCGGCTGAGCCTCGTCGCTCATGTCGCCCGTCGCCACCTTCGCCAGGCCGAAGTCCACGACGTGCGGCTCGCCCTTGGCATCGACGCGCACGTTGGCGGGCTTGAGGTCGCGGTGGATCACGCCCTTGAGGTGGGCGGCGTTCACGGCCTCGCAGATCTTGACGAACATCGCCAGCACTTCGGGCATGCTCAGGTCGTGCTGCGAGAGGTAGACGTCGAGCGTTTGGCCCGAGACGTAGTCCATCACGTAGTAGAAGCGGCCCTCGGCCAGGCCCGAGTCGTGCACCGCAACGATGTTGGGGTGGTCGAGTTGGGCGAGAATCTCGACCTCGCGCTCGAAGCGGGTGCGCTCGCGCGGGCCGGCGAGCGCGCCCTCGAGCAGCACCTTGATCGCCACCTTGCGCTTGGTGCCCTTGTGGATCGCCTGGTAGACGACGCCCTGCCCGCCGCGGTGAATCTCGCGGACCACGATGTAGCCGGGGAAGAAGTCCGGCGGCGGAAGGTCGGGGTCCGGGGGCAGGCCGTCGGACCGGGCCTCGGCCGCGGCACGGGCGGCGGCGATCAGGGCGTCGTCGGAGCCGGAGCCGCCAGAAGGAGCGGGCGCGGCGTCGTTCGGCCCGGGTTCGTTGGGGCGTTCAGGCACGGCACAGTCTCCGGGCCGCGGCAACGGCGGCCGGGTGGAGAGCGACGCCGCGGGGCGAGGCTCACGCCAATCTACCACCTCCCCGGCGGATTGGACGTGCGCCCGGCGTGAGCCCGCTCAGCCGCCTGGGAAGTGGATGCCGTGCTCCTCGGCGATGGCGACGAGACGGGCCATGTCGGGCGGACCGGGGAGGGCAAACACCTCGGCGCAGCGGGAGAAGAAGGTCTCGAAGCCGGCGGGCGAGGTCTGGATGAGCATCCGGAGCGGCACGTCGCCGCAGTTGCGGTAGGCGTGCACCACCCCGCGAGGGGTGTAGACCACCGATCCGACCGGCACCTCAACCCAAGCGGCGTCCTTGAGGAACTCGACGCGGCCTTCGAGCACAAGGAACCACTCGTCCTCATTGGCGTGGAAGTGAGGGGGTGGGCCGTTGCCGGGCGGGGTGACGCAGGTGAAGAGCGTGTACCGTCCGCCCGTCTCCGCCGCGCCCAGGTGTACGGTGACCTCGTCGCCGAAGGCGCACATGGCACGGCCCGAGTACGGCGGGACGATGCGGGTCTCGTTTCTGGACTCCGTGAGCATGGGCGAGGGTATTCACCGTAGCGAACGCTACGAGACGCTGAAGAACTGCGATTCGGTGCCCATGGTCTCGCGCAGCCAGTCGTGGGCGCGGGCACGAAGCATGTAGACCGCGCCCTCGGATCGTCCGAGTTCGCGGGCGACCTCCGCGATCGGTCGGCATTCGAGGTCGTACAGACGCACCACCTTCGCGTAGTCCGTGGGGAGTTTCGCCAGCGTGCGGTCAAGGATTTCGACGGCCTCGCGCCGGGCGGCCTGGCGGCTGGGGGTGGTGGTGGTCACCCCGAGGACCTCGACCAAGCCGACATAGGAATCCTCGTTGACAGGGCCTTGGACGCGGCGCTTGGGGTCGGGGCGTTTGGCGCGTTCGAGGCCGCGCACGGCGTCGCGGACGTTGTTCTCGGCGATGCGGGTCATCCACGCGAGAAACGCGCCCTCGCCCTCGGGCGTGAAGCGTGCGATGCGCGTGAAGGCCTCCAGGTAGGTGACCTGGAGGACGTCGTCGGCCTCGATGACGCCGTTCCACTGGCGACCGATGCGCGACTCGACGCGGCGTCGAAGTTCCGGCCCGTTGCGGCGGAGGAGTTCGGTGAGGGCATCGGCATCGCCCGCGCACGCGCGCTGCACGAGGGTCGAGTCCGCGTCGGGCATGGTGGGCCGCCGTTCTCAGCCGCAGCCGGCCGTGTAGGCGTTCAGGAAGGCCAGCACGTCGAGCGTGTTGATGATGGTATCCCCGTTGAAGTCCGCGGACGGGTGCTGCGCAACGAAGGCGTTGAGGAATGCGAGCACGTCGAGCGTGTTGACGACGGTGTCGCCGTTGAAGTCCGCGGGGCAGAGCGGCGGCACGAGCGAGCGGATGGTCTCCTCGGCCGAGTCGCCTTCGAGGGCCATCGCATTGAGCGAGTCCATGTTGTCGGTGTGCAGCAGGCCGAGGTCGCCGTGCTGGGCGAAGAGCGCAACGGCGCCGGGCACGTTGCACACCAGCACGTCAGCCGCGGAAAAGCCGAAGAGCAGGAGCGTGGGCGAGCCGGGCGAAAGCGTGAAATAGACCTCGTCGCCCGTGCTGAAGCGGGCGTCGTGGTCCTCGTCGAAGACGATCAGGCCGTCTATGTCGTCGCCGAACTGGAGGCCGAGTTGGATGAACTGGGCGTAAAGGTTCTCCGTGCCCGGCACGTTCACGTCGAAATCGACGAAGACGTCCGCCGCGCTCCCGGTGCCGGGCAGGAACATGAGCGATGGGCTTCCCTGCGCGAGCGTGAAGTACGTCGCTGTGCCGGGGAGCGGGACGCCCGTCATCGCCGCGTTGACGTCGTCGAGGTCGCCGGGCGGCAGGTGGTCCGTCGGCGAGGCGGCGGGCAGCAGGCCGAAGACGGTGGGGTAGACAGGGGACTGGTTGGTGCGCAGGACGTTGTTGAACAGCCCCATGCTCGTCGGGGGGGGGAGCATCCCCACGCCCTGCTGGAACGCCTCGGTCGAGAGGAAGACGTCGCCCGCTGCCTGGTTCTTGTTCGCCTGGTCGAAGACATTGAACGACGGAATCCGAAGCCGCGAGGCTCCGACCGAGAGCGCATCGACGGAGAAGCAGATGATGAACTTCTTCGCGGCCCGCAGGTTCGCGGCGTTCACCGAAACGCCGTTGAGGTCGTCGCCCGGTCTGCCCATCCCCATCCCAGGACCGCCTCCCACCGGTACCGGGAAACCACCAAACGAATGGAACAGCACGTCCGACGGCAGGGCGGACGGGCCATCGCGTCCGACGCTGAACACCGGCTGCGCGGCGGCGTGCGACGCGAGCGAGGCCGCGACGGCGAGCATCAGTCCTGTCGTGCGGACGGCCACGGCACCTCCCGGGGATCGCCCTTGATCCAGCATCCCAGATCGCCGGGCATGAAGCAAGAGCGACGAGGAAGGTCGCGACTCACGCTGGATATCGGGGCGTGGGGGAGCGAGTGGAAGTCCGAACCGCTCCCTTACGGTCGCGGCTCGTTGGTCATGGTCGCGGCTCGTGGAGAAGGCTTGCGTCTGGTTCACGGGGGACTGCAGAGGATGGTGCGTGCTCGATCTGGCGCGCGAGGAACCCGGCATAGCGGCCGCCGAGCGCGAGGAGCGTGTCGTGCGTGCCCACTTCGACGATGCGTCCGCCATCGATCACGACGATACGGTCGGCGTCACGCACGGTGCTCAGGCGGTGGGCGATCACGAACGTCGTACGCCCGCGCATGAGCGACGCCAGGCTTTCGCGAATGAGGGCCTCGCTCTCGGCGTCGAGGTTGCTCGTCGCCTCGTCGAGGATGAGAACGACGGGATCGGCGAGGACGGCGCGGGCGATGGCGATGCGCTGCTTCTGCCCCCCGCTGAGGCGCACGCCACGCTCGCCGATGACGGTGTCGTACCCGCGTTCGAGGCGTTCGACGAACTCGTGGGCGTGGGCGACGCGGGCGGCGTCGATGATCTGCGCTCGGGTCGCGCCGCGGCGCGCGTAGGCGATGTTCTCAGCCACTGTGCCGTCGAACAGGAAGACGTCCTGCTCCACGATGCCGAGCAGCCGCCGGAAACTCACCGGCTCGATGGTGCGCAGATCGATGCCGTCCAGCAGCACGCGCCCGCGCTGCGGATCGTAGAAGCGGGCGACAAGGTTGCAGAGCGTGGTCTTGCCCGCGCCGCTCGGGCCGACGAGCGCAACCACGCTGCCCGGCGGCACGTCCAGCGAGACGCCCTCCAGCACCCAGCGCTCCTCCGCGCTCTCGGCCTTCGCGCTCTTGTCGTGCGGGTAGGCGAACCAGACGTGCTCGAGCGTGATCCGCCCGGCGACGGACGCCCGATCGACCGTTCGCTCGGGCCGCTCGTCGGCGAACTCGGGCTTCTCGGCCAGCAGGTCGAGCACGCGGTCGAGCGCGGCCAGTTGGGTCTGCACGCTCGTCGCGCTCGCCGTGAGCATGGCGATCGGGCCGAGAAGCATGGTCACATAGGCGACGAACATGACGAGGTCGCCGGTGCGCAGGCGCTCGCCCAGCACGGCGTACCCGCCGTAGAGCACGACGCACGCCGTGGCGACCGGGATGAGGAAGTCCCACGCCGCCTCGATGCCCCGCGACCACCACCACGCAAGGATTTCCTGCCGGGCAGCGAAGTGGTTGCGGCGGGTGAAGCGCAGGGCCTCGCCCGTCTCGCGGGAGAAGGCGCGGACGATCCGCATGCCCGCGAAGGCCTCGGTGGCGTGGGCGTCGGTCTGCTGCTTGACGGCCTTGATGTCGCGCTGCACGGGGCGGATGCGCGCGATCCACGCCCGGTGCGTCACCCACACGCTGGGCAGCACGAGCAGCCCGCCCGCAAGCATCCGCCAATCGACGATCGCGAGGATGATGAGCGTGCCGGTCAACTGCACCAGCGCGCCCCACGGGTTGTAGACGAGGTTGAAGGTGAGGTCGGAGACGGTGCCCGCGTCCTCGCGCAGCAGCGCGGTCACGCCGCCGGACTTGAGCCGCTGCACGCGGTGGAGCGGGAGGCGTGCGGCGTGCTCGAAGACGTGGCGGCGGACGGCGGCGTGCATGATCCGCGTCGCTTTCGTGAGTTTCCACCGCCCCCACAGGCCGACGATGGTGGCCGCGAACGGCAGCAGCGCCAGCCCGCCCGCCACGAACCAGAGCAGTTCGACGCGGTCTTCGGGCAGCGGCATCCACGCCGGCAGCGGGTCGGTCCCGAGCACGCTGTCGAAGAGCGCCTTGAGGAGAACGGGGGGCAGGAGCGCGATGAGCGTGCCGAGCGTGCGCGTGGCCAGCGCGAGGGCGAAGATGGGGCGTGCGGCGTCCGCCAGCCGCCAGAACGCCGCCAGCAGCGACCAGAACGAGCGCGAGCGCGTCCGCTCCTGCTTCGGCCCGTGCTCCGCGCCGATGACCCGGTCGCCCTCGTCGGCCTTCCTGCGCTTGCGGCGGTACTCCTCGAACCATGCGCGGCTGCTTCGCCCGGTGCCGATCATCGACGATCGTAGCGACGCCATCACCCGACGAGGCGTTCCACTCAACAACGAGCCGCGAGCGTAGGGGAGCGGACCCTTCTCAACGACGAGCCTCAACAACGAGCCGCGACCGTAAGGGAGCGGCACGTTGTGGGCGGAAACGCGACGGGTTGCTCGGGAGGATGCTTCCGTGTACCGTGCCCGTATGTCCGGGAAACGCCTCGCGCTGCACTGGCAGATTCTGCTCGGTCTTCTTCTCGGGCTGATCGTCGGGCTTGTCGTGAACGCCGCGTGGACGCCGAGCACGTGGGCGTCGCTGGGCGTGGACCACCCGAGGGCTTATGTCGCCCGCAAGGCCGCGGAGGTTCCGGTGCTGCCGGCGGGCGTCGCGCGCGTGGCCGATCTTGACCCCGCGGACGCGTCGCTGGTGGGGCTGCACCCGTACCAACTCAGCAAGGCGCAGGTCGAGCGGTTCCATCTCGAAACACGCCCCGCGAATCAAAGCCCGTCGTTCGGCGCGCGCGCGGCGAGGTTTGTGCGCACGCTCAACACCTTCATCGGCGACCTGTTCATCCGGCTGCTCCGCTTCATCGCGGTGCCCATCGTGCTCTTCTCGCTCATCGTCGGCGTCAGCAGCCTGCACGACCTGAAGAAACTGGGGCGCATCGGCATCAAGACGCTCGTCATCTACCTCTGCACGACCGCGCTCGCCATCACGATCGGACTGACGGTCGCCAACGTCGTCCAGCCGGGCAGCGCGCGGTTCGTGCCGGTGGAGACGCGCGAGCGGCTGGCGGTCGCGGGGGGCGAGGAGGCCGCCGCGAAGGTCGCCGAGGCCGCGGCCGCGCCGAGCGCGTGGCAGGTGCTGCTGAACATCGTGCCGACGAACCCGTTCGAGGCGCTGGCGAAGGGCGAGATGCTGCAGGTCGTCTTCTTCGCGCTGATGATCGGGATCGGGCTGACGTTCATCCCGCGCGACAGGGCCGGGCCGGTGATTGCGGTCTTCGACGTGCTGACGGACGTCATCATCAAGATCGTGCACTGGATCATGCTCGCCGCGCCGTATGCCGTCTTCGCGCTCATCGCGCGCGTGCTGGCGGACCTCGGGCTGGACGTGCTCCGCGCCCTGCTCGCCTACAGCGGCGTGGTGATCGCCGGCCTCGTGCTCATGGCGTTCGTGGTCTACCCGTCGATCCTGCTGACGCTGGCGCGCGGGCGCATGGGCTACCGCCGGTTCTTCCGCGGCATCGCGCCGGCCCAACTCCTCGCGTTCTCGAGTTCCAGCAGTTCGGCGACGCTGCCGGTCACCATGGAGTGCGCCCGCGACCGCCTCGGCGTCTCGGAGGACGTGACCAGTTTCGTCCTGCCCCTCGGCGCGACGATCAACATGGACGGCACCGCGCTCTACCAGGGCGTCGCCACCGTCTTCATCGCCCAGATGTTCGGCATCCCGCTGGACCTCGGGGCCCAACTGATGATCGTGCTGACGGCCACGCTCGCCTCGATCGGCACGGCGGGCGTGCCGGGCGTGGGCATCGTCATGCTCGTCATCGTGCTGCAGGCCGTGCGCATGCCCCCGGAGGTCATGACGACCGGCATCGCCATTATCCTGGGCGTGGACCGCATCCTGGACATGTGCCGCACGACGGTGAACGTCACCGGCGACTGCATGGTGGCCACGCTGGTGGCCGCGACCGAGGACGAGCTGGCAGGCCCCCAGGAAGTCGATCACGCTCGCGCCGACGAATAGCCGAAAGGCCGCCCTGCGCCAGCGCCCGCGGGATGCCCCCGTCAGACCGGCCAATCCCGCAGGATTCGCGCCGTCTCGTCGCGGTGGTCCGTCTCGTCGCGCACCATGTCCTCGAGCGTGACCTGCAGGCCCTTGTCTCCCGACTCCTCCGCCTGCCGCGACCGTTGCGTGTATCGCCGCACCGCCTCGCTCTCCGCTGACAACACCGCCTCCAGCATCGCGCGGTTCCCGTCCGGCACGGGCACCGGACGTGCCGACGTGATGGGCACGCCGCCGAGCGCAACGATCTTGTTCGCCAGAGTCTGCGCGTGCCGGGTCTCGTCGGGCACTTCGGCCATGAAAAACTTGCTCAGTTCAGGCCGGTAAGGCCCGCTCACTCGCGCGGCGTACGTGAGATACTGGATCACAGCGGCGTACTCGTGCGCCAGATCATCGTTCAGCAGCCCGATCAGGGTTCGCGTGTCCACGGCTCGACCTCCCTTCGAGGGTTTCCAAAGAGAGTCTACGCTCGGCTCGCTCTTGCTCCGGCCGAGCGTGCGTCAGCCGAGCACCCAGTCGTTCAGGAACGCGATGAAGTCAATCGTGTTCACCTCGCCGTCGCCGTTCCAGTCAGCCTTCGGGTTGCCGTTCGCCCAGTCGTTCAGAAACGCCAGGAAGTCCAGCGTGTCCACAACCGTGTCGCCGTTGTAGTCCCCGGGGCGGACGGGGCAGCGCGACAGCACTCGGAAGTCGTCGATGCACGCTTCGACCAGCGATTGAGGGTCGTAGTCCGACGCCACGAACCGCACCCTCACCGCCGACGTCGGCGCCACCACCTCGCTCAGCCGCCGCTGCACGAAATACCAGCCGCCTTCGACTTCCGCGCCCGTCGGGCCGACCGTCTCGAAGTTCGTCCACGTCGCCCCGCCGTCCGCGGAGACGTCCACCACGAAGACGTCGTTGTACGCGCCGCTCCCGGCGTGGTTTGAGAACCACCGCCAGTACGAGATCACAGGGTCGTGCGCACCGCTCAAGTCCAGGATCGGGCTGAGGAGCGTCGTCTTCCCGTTGTCCACGTCCCATGCGCCCGCGCTGCTGCCGGCCCGCCCGTCGGTCACGTAGCAGTTCTGCCCGACGACGACCCATCCTGGCTGCACGACGTGCCCACCACTCGTCGTCTGCTGGGGCGCCATGCGACCCCAGATACCGCGCACCGCGTTGTCATCGGGCACACCAACCGTCCAGCCACGATCCGCGTCGAAATCGTCCGCGAACACGATCTGGATAGCCTCTGCCGAGAGAGGGTCGCTCGACCCATCCGGCGGATACGCGACGATCGTCCCGTCGGTCAGCGCGGCCGTCAGATAAAACTCGACCGTCCGCCCGCAATCCACGGCCGGCAACCTTCCTTCGTACATGTGCGCCCCGAGCGCATCGAGCGGCCATGCCGTGAACGCACCCCCGCCCACACGCGTCCAAAGCGTTGGCGTGCCCTCCGTCAGAATGCCCCCGCCCGGGACGATCCTCGCGCGCAGAACCAACGGCTCGCCCGCCTGCACCACCTCGGGCGCGCCGTCCGGCAGCGTGATGTACGGGGAGAGATCACGCACCCACTCGCCCAGCGTCAGGATCGCCGCGAAGTTCTCCTCCGCTGTGGGGATGATCTCCTCCGGCGGCAGAATGAACCCCGGGTTGCCCGTCGGCCTCAGCTCGACCGTGAACCCGTACAGCCCGACCGTGTACGTCCAATCCGCCATCGTCCCCGAAGCCGCGTACAGCTCGATCGCGTGCTGCGGCACGTAAGTCTTGCCGTGCACAGTCTTGATCGCCTCCGCCATCTCCGCGCCCATCGTCACGAATCTCGAGTTGTCAGGCTCCGGCGGCGTCGCCGTCGTGAACCCCCAGGGGTACAGGATCAACTGCGAGTAACTGTGGAAGTCGATGTGCGCCCGCGCGAACGGCTGCGACAGGATGAAATCACGTACTACTTGCGATTCAGGCTCGGAGAATGGAGCGGTTCCACGGTAGGTCTCGTTGTTCCCGTTCCCGCTCGAACCTTCGCCCCCCCAGTTCACGTCCCAGTTGCGGTTCAGATCCACGCCCCAGGTGCCACCGCTGTTCTGTCGGCGGTTCTTCCGCCACATCCGGTCGGTGCTCCACGAATACTCATACCCGTCCGGGTTCACGATCGGCACGATCAGGAACTCGAAGCGGTCCATCAGGTCCGTCACGCGCGAATCGACGCCGTACTGCCGCAGCAGCTGGTCCGCGATGTACGTCACCGTCATCGGACTGACCCACTCCCGTGCGTGCTGGCACCCGTTGAAGATGATCTGTGGCTTGGGAGTCTGCCCGCCCGTGCCGTTGATCCGCAGCGCGATGATCGGACGGCCTTGCAGCGACTGCCCGATCGTGCTCACCGAAGCGAGCCCCGCGAACTCCGCCGCGAGCGAGTTGTAGTACGCCAGATACTCCCCGTTCGTCTTGTAGTTCTCGAACCACGACAGGTCGCGCAGCGTCCGCCGACGCTCAATCTCCGCCCGCTCCGCGTCGATCAACGCCTGCACGTCCTCAACGAGTGTCACCGGCTCCAGCCCCAGCGCACGCAGCGTGTCGAGCGCGTCCGCCGTTACCACGATGTCGATCGGACCCACGCCGACGCGCTCGGACCACACCGTCGTCGCGACGTTCAACGTCGCGGACAGCTCGAGCGCCGTCCCAGGGTGCACACGCACCACCTTCTGACCGTCGTAGCGCACCTCCGGACCCGGCGTCAGCCCTTCCTGGGCCCGGGCGAATCCACCGACGAGAAGAACGACCGTGAGCGAGACGAACAGCGTGGGCAACCGCATGGCAAAGATCCTCCGGCACGCCAGCAGGGCGCGCAGGTGCAGGCAGGGCGGGCGTGGTCCCCCGATACAGCCAAGGTAACCGCACCTGACGCTTCGATAAAGCACGCCGCCGGTTCCATTCCCATAAAACCGTCCGAATATCCGGGGGATTCCCCGCGCCCGACACGAAAAAACGCCCGGCAGGAACGCCGGGCGACTCGGACGGGCTTGTGCTACGTCAGCCGGTCAACGGCGCCGACGCAGTGTCGCCAGCACACCAAGCCCGATCAGGGCAAGCGAGCCGGGGGCGGGGACGAGGAAAAAGTTCCTGGCCTCGAAGTTCGACGCGACCAGCGACAGCCCGGAGCCGTCGAGGTTGACGCTGTACAGCTCGTCGCTCAGCGAGGTCGAGAAGAACAGTTTGTTCGAACCGGGGTGGTAGATCACGTCGAGCATTCCGCTCCCTGCCGCGATGCTCGTCACCGGAGCGATGCCCGCGTAGTTCCCCGCGCCGTCCAGATCGATCCGGTACAGCGTCTCCGTCCCTCCGTCGGTGATGTACAGCTCGCCGGAAGGACCGGCCGTCACGCCGCGCACGAACGTGATCGGCGATGCAGTCACGAAGCTCAGGTCAACCAGCAACGAAGCGGAGGAGTTCAGGCTTCCATCCACGTTGAACCGCCAGAGCGTGCTGCCTTTGGCCATGTCGCCGCCGCCCGCGTCGTGCGCGCCGCCGTTCAGCGATGTCGCGATGAAGTCGCCCGCGCCGGACGGATCGACGATGATCCGAGCGCCCTGCCGATACGCGGGCGGCGGGTCGTTCTTGGAAGGCTGGGTGAAGACCTGCGTCATCGCACCGCTTCCCAGGTGGTACCCCAAGATGCCATCGAACGCCGCCTGCGACATCTCGCCCTCGGGAGGGTTGTTCACCGCGAGCAGGTTGTGCGAAGCCGGGTGGTACACAAGCCCGATCGGGTTCTGCAGCGGGTCGTCCTTCGCGAACACGCTGCTCACGGGCGCGCCGCCCAGAAGCCCCTGAATCCGGAAGATCGTCGCCGTGCTCGGATCCTGGATCGGCAACGGACCGTTCGCCACGTAGAACGCGCCGCTCGGCCCACGTGTGATCCCGGCCAGACGCACGTCCGGGTCCGCGTACGTGAACAGCGGGGTCATCACGTTCGTGGTCGGGTTGTACTTGTAGATCGTGTCCGAGTTCAACTCGGTCATCAGGATGTGCTGCGCCTGCGCCGAGCCGACAAGCCCGCCCGCCAACGCCGCAAGAACAGCGCCATGCATCGCCTTCATCGTCGTGCCTCCCTATTCGGCTGTGTGTCTCGCTCTTCTCTCGAGGGGCCACCAACCCGGCGACACCGAGTTCCCCTCGTTGCAATCCTACTCACAGGCGCGGCGGGCATCACCCGAAACGCCCCATTTCTCCAGTCTCTCCACCAGACAGTTCGTGCGACCCACCGTTCCGGTTGCCGGATCGCCGGCCCACGCCCCGCCGACCCCAAGGCTCGAACACGCAAACTCTGCGCGTTCAGCCCGTTCTCAGGTTTGGATACGCGGTTTCCCACCCGGACAGAGTGCGTCAGAATCGCCCGCGAGGGGCCAACGAATCCGGCTGGCCACATCTTTTGCCATCTGGATGCCCCCGCGGACGAGGCGTCTGTCCACCGGAAGACAACGCGCTCGCCCCTTCTTCCCGCACTCCCGCCCGCATCGCCCGCGGAGCGACCTACAACATCCCCCGTGCGGCGCCGCGCTCCGATCGAGCCTCTCTCGCCCCTCGACACTTCGAGATCGATCTCGGCGCCGCGCCTCCGCGCCGCCATCGCCATCGGCGCGCACACCGCCGTGGACTTCTACTCCTTCCTCCCCATCGGCCTCCTCCCGCTCTTCCGCGCACGCCTCGACGCCACGCCCGCGCAGATCGCGCTCCTCCTCGCCGTTGGCTCCATCACGAGCGGACTCGTCCAGCCCGCGGCCGCATTCGTCAGCGACCGCCTCAACACACGCTCCATCGGCACGCTCGGTCTGCTTGTCGCCGCCGTCGCCATCTGCGCCATGCCCTTCGCCCCCTCCTTCGCCGCGCTGCTCGCGCTCTACAGCGCGGGCGCGGCCGGGGTCGGCGCGTTCCACCCGCCCGCCGTCGCCGCCGTCGGCCAACTCGCGGGCCGCCGACGCTCGCTCGCCGTCTCGGTCTTCTTCCTCGCCGGGATGACGGGCGGCATCCTGGGCAACGTCCTCCCGCCGCACCAGGCCGCGCGCTTCGGCATCGAATCGCTGGCGTGGCTCGCCATCCCCGGCGTCGCCGTCGCCGCCGCGCTCGCGTGGGCCATCCACGCCGTCCCGCACCGTCGCCACGACGCGCACGAGACGCACCGAGGCCTCACCGCCGCCGAACGCCGCCGGCGCTGGGCCGCAGTCTGGCTCCTCTACGCCGGCAACTTCGTGCGCTTCAGCGTGAACATGGCGCTCGTGTACCTGCTGCTCGCGTGGGTCGAGCAGCGCGTCCGCTCGCACGCCTCCGCCGACCCGCTCGCGCTCGACCTCGCGCAGCGCGCCAGCGCGATCAACGGCACGATGCAGGCCGCCATGCAGATCGGCATGGGCGGCGCGGGCCTGGCCGCAGGCTGGTTCCTCCGCGCCCACCACGAAAAGGCCGCCCTCGTCGCCGTCCCCATGCTCGGCGCGGCGGCCGCCGCCCTCATCCCCAACTCGTCCATCCCCGCAGGCTTCGCCCTCACCGTCCTCGCGGGCATGGGCTTCGGCGGCCTCGTCCCCGTGACCATCGCCCTCGCCCAGCGCCTCCTCCCCCACCGCACCAGCCTCGCCTCCAGCCTCATGATGGGCGGCGCCTGGGCCTTCGCCGGCGTCGGCTCACTCGCCGCCGAACGCCTCCACCACACCCTCGGCCTGCACGCCGCCTTCGTCATCACCGCCGCCGCACTCGCCCTCGCCGGCCTCCTCAGCCTCCTCCTCCCTGGCCAGCTCTTGCGCTCGATCGAACCGCATTGATGCGGAGCGGGGCGAAGGGCACACGGGGTAGGGTCTTTCAAGGCCCCGTCTCCTACCCTCCTCTCTCTCACCCCGCCCCGGAGTCCCCCATGCAACTCCTCGAAGGTCGCCACGCCCTCATCGTCGGCATCGCCAACGAGCGCTCCTACGCCTGGCACATCGCTGCCTCGCTCATCGAGCACGGCTGCCGCTGCGCCTTCACCCACCTGCCCGGCGAGAAGAACGAACGCCGCACCCGGCGCGCCGTCGAGGCGCTCGGCGTTGCCGACCCCTGGCTCACGCCGATGGACGCGTCGAGCGATGAGCAGATCGACGCCGCCTTTGCCCGCTACGCCGAGTCCTTCGACCGCCTCCACGTCCTCGTCCACTCGATCGCCTTCGCCGACCGCGAGTGGCTCGCGCGCGGCAAGTTCGCGCAGACCCCCCGCGCTGCATACCTCGCCGCCATCGACGTCTCCGCCTACACACTCCTCGCCATGGCCCGCGCGGCCGCGCCGCTCATGGAGCGTTCGGGCGGCGGCTCCGTCATGGCCATGTCCTACTACGGCGCGGAGAAGGTCGTCCCCGGCTACAACGTCATGGGCGTCGCCAAGGCCGCACTCGAATGCACCGCCCGATACCTCGCCGCCGAACTCGGCGAGAAGGGCATCCGCGTGAACACCATCTCCGGCGGCTACCTCCGCACCCTCGCCTCCTCGGCGGTGGGGGGCGTGGACGATATCGAACGCCTGAATCTGGAACGCGCCCCCCTCCGACGCAACGTCGAAGGGGCCGACGTCGGCCGCACCGCCGTCTACCTCGCCAGCGACCTCTCCTCCGGCGTTACCGGCGAGAACATCTACGTGGACTGCGGCGTGAACACCCTCGGCATCTGACCGGCGCAGTTCGTGCGCACGCGCCCACGCCATGCCATATGTAGTGGTTCGACCCCCGCCGATAACCCCATCGCCCGTGGTCGGTGAAGCACGCGCCGCCCTCGCGTCGATATTCCTGCCGTGAGCGCGTTCGGCACATCCGCCGCCCAGTCGGTCGCCGGCCTGCACCAGGCCGAGCAGGTCGCCGCGCGCGACGCGGCCCGCAAAGAGGCCCGCCGCCCGCGCGACCCCGCCTCGACCCGCGAGCAGGAGGAACTGGACCGCGTCGAGATCGCCGAGGCCGTCCGGAATCTCAAGGACAACGCCCAGGAAGAGGCCCGCGAAGACCGCCAGGAGCGCCCCGCCTACGCCCCCGACGGTTCGCTCCGCCCGGGCGAAGGCTCGCGTCGCCCCAGCATCGACGTGCAGGGCTGACCACCCGCCGCGCAAAGGACACGCCCGGCTTCGTGGGCGAGCCGGGCGTGCGGGGGTGGGGGCGGTGCCGAACCACGATCAGTCGTACAGTGCAGCGGAGACCGGGATGGCGATGTCACGCAGTTCGAGCGTTGTCGTGATGCGGAAGTTCGCCTCGGTGGTGTGCCGCTCCGAGAAGAAGAATCTCAAGTGGTACGTGTTGCCGTCCACCAGCCAGCCGAGGCGGTCGAGGTCGATGGACTGTTCGATCGCGCCGTGCACGCCGCCGAGATCGATCACGAGCTTGTTGTCCACGAAGACCCACACGTCGTCATCGCCGCGGAAGGTGAACACCTGGCCCGCGTTGCGACGGTAGACGAACTGCGTGCCGAGCTCGAAGGTGAAGTGGAAGTTCTTGCCCGTGTTCCCGTAGTTGCCGTAGAGGTCGCCGTTGATCGGAAAGAACCCGCCAAGGCTGGCGAACTGCGGGTCCGTCCGGTCGTCGAAGACGTAGTGCCCCGTGTTCGGGTCGCGCCGGAGCGTGATCTGCAGCGTCTTGGAGATGTTCACGCCAGGCTGGTCGCGGAACCACTGCGAGAACGACTGGGCCGTGTGGACCGCGTGGCCCTCGCTCTGCATCGCGCCGGCCACGTCACCCGGACGAGAGTTGATGTAGTCGCGAGGCGAGATCATGTTCCGTCCATGCCCATCCGTCCACTGGCGGGTCACGCGGTGCCCCCGGCTCCGGAAGACCGGCTTCCCCTCGCTGTCCAGCTCGTCGGCCACGATGTTCATGTAGTGGCCGAACATGCCCTTGTTGTCCTTGTCCCGAGGCTGCCACTGGAAGTCGACGTGACCCCCGGGCAGCTCACGGGCTTTGAAGTCTCGGATGATCCCCGTCAGCACGATCGCCTCAGGCCCGGCCTGCTGCGCAGCCGCCCTATCCCCAAGGGCTACCAAGCCCGCCAGCGCGAGCAACGCCGCGCTCGTCAGGTGTCCGCTCCCGTTCCGCATGACGCACCTCCGTGTCAGTTCCGTTCGCCTCACCCTTGACTCTCCAAACCCCCGGCCCGGACGGCAACCACGGGGAGGTGGTAATCCGGCGTGACGGGTCCGATTGGCGCGGCCGTGCGGTCTGTGCGGCGTGGCTGCGAAGCAAGCCGGGCCGATTCCGCGCTCCGGCCACCCCGATCCGGCGTCTCCCGTTCGGGACGCCCCGCGGCCGATGTACCATCCCGTTCGACGGGGCGGCACACGCACGGAGGCCGGGATGGACCGATTCGTTGTCGAGGGCGGGCGGAGGCTCGAAGGGCGGGTCCGTGTCAACGGGTCCAAGAACGCCGCGCTCCCGCTCCTGGCGGCCGCGCTCCTGACCGATCGTCCTGTCCGCTTCCGAGACGTGCCGGACCTCGCGGACATCCGCAACATGCTCGGCCTGCTCGCCGAACTCGGCTGCTGCCGCACGGACGAGCGAGGCACCACCCCCGATCCCAGCAACGTCACGCTTCAGTCCGTGGACGAGTCACCCTCCCACGCCCGCTACGACGTCGTCAAAACTATGCGAGCCAGCATCTGCGTGCTCGGTCCCCTCCTCGCCAGGCGCGGACACGCCCGCGTCTCCATGCCCGGCGGATGCGCCATCGGCGACCGCCCCGTGGACCTGCACCTGCGCGGCCTGCGCGCCCTCGGCGCACGCATCACCCTCGAAGGGGGCGACATCGTCGCCGCCGCACCCCCCGAGGGCCTCCGCGGCGAGACCGTCTTCCTCGGCGGCCCGTTCGGCTCCACCGTCCTCGGCACCGCGAACGTCATGTCGGCCGCCGCCCTCGCCAGGGGGCGCACCGTCATCGAATCCGCCGCCTGCGAGCCGGAGATCGTGGACCTCGCACGGCTGCTCAACGCGATGGGGGCGCGGATCACCGGCGCCGGCTCACCCCGAATCACGATCGACGGCGTGCCCTCGCTCGCCGGCGCGGACCACGCCGTCATCCCCGACCGCATCGAGGCGGGCACCCTCATGTGCGCCGCGGCCATCACGCGAGGGTCGGTCGTCCTCGACAACTGCCCGCTGGACGCGATGCTGGCCGCCGTCGATCGCCTCGAGGCCGCCGGCGTGCGGGTCGAGCCGGTGGGTGGCGACGACCCGCTCCGCTGCTCCTGCCGGGTCTCGTGCGACCGCGCCCCGCGCCCCGTCGAGGTCACCACGCAGCCTCACCCCGGCTTCCCGACCGATCTCCAGGCCCAACTCATGGCGCTGCTCTGCATCGCCGAGGGCAACTCGGTGATCACCGAGCGCATCTTCCCGGAGCGGTTCCTGCACGTCGCCGAACTCGGGCGCATGGGCGCGAGCCTGTTCCGATCGGGCGCGACGGTCGTGGTCTCGGGGGTGCGACGGCTGCGCGGCGCGCCGGTGATGGCGAGCGACCTGCGCGCCTCGGCCTCGCTCGTCATCGCCGCACTGGCCGCCGAGGGCACGACCACCATCAGCCGCATCTACCACCTCGACCGCGGCTACGAGCGTCTGGAAGACCGCCTCACCGCCCTCGGTGCGACCATCGCGAGAGAGAAGGAGCCTGTCTAGCCGCTCACTCTTCCTCGAAGCCGGAGGCAACCAGTTCGCTCAGCGCCTTGCACGCCGCTTCGGCGTCCTCGCCCTCCGCGACGACCTCCAGCTTCGTGCCCTTCGTTGCCGCCAGCATCATCATCTGCATGATGGACTTGCCGTCCACTTCCTGCTCGCCCTTGCGGACGCGGACACCGGACTTGAACGCGGATGCCGCGTCAACGAACGACATCGCCGGGCGCGCGTGCAGCCCGAGGCGGTTGACGATCGTAACCGTGACTGAGCAGCGGTTCGGCACACCCGACCCCCCGCGCCTGCGGAGCGGCGCAGGCTCCCGCGCGACGCGCTGTTGATTACCCGGCGAGTTGCTGGCTGTCGGCCTCTTCGAGCAGCGTCTTGACGTCCTCGATCGAGGAGGCCTGACGCAGGAAACGCCGGAACGTGTCCTTGCTCAGGTTCTTGAAGATGACCTCCATCGCCTGGAGGTGCTCCTCGGGACGGTCGTCGGGGCTGAGGAGCAGGAAGACCGAGTAGACCGGCTGCTTGTCCAGAGCGTTGAAGTCCACGCCGCGCTGCGAGAGGCCGATGGCGGCGGCCATACCGGCGATGGACTTGTGCTTCACGTGCGGGACGGCGACGCCCTTGCCGAAGCCGGTGGAGCCTTTCTGCTCGCGCTCGAGGATGGCGCGGATGAGGTCGGGCTGAACGCTGGACGGCACGGACCCCGAGGCGACCAGGGCCGCGACGAGTTCGGCGACGACCTCGTCGCGCTCGGAGGAGGCGAGAGAAGGAACGATGGCGCCTTCGACGACGATTTCGGTCAGTTTCATGCGTGTGGTCCGCGGCGTGGGAGGGGCGAGTGGCGGCATTCGGCGCGCTCACCGCTTGCCCATCTTGAGGCGCTCCTTGAAGTCGGTGAGTTGCCGCGTCGCCTTGGCGATCACGAGGTCGATCGCGGCGTAGAGGTCCTCGTCGCGCGCGTGCGAGACGAAGTTGTCGTGCTTCTCGACGTCCACGACGAGTTCGGCGTCGAACTCGGCGTGGCGGTGGTGGTTCTCGCGGGCGAGGGTGAGCGTGACGCTCTGCGTGCCGTCGAAGTAGCGGGGGAGTTTCGCGCACTTGGACTCCGCATGGGTGCGGATGGCGTCCGTGACCTCGACTCCCCGACCCACGACATCGATGCGCATGGCCTCTCCTCGGCGGCTCGTTCCTGTGCGCTCGCGGAACACGGGGGCGAACGCGGGGACCATCATACGCCCGGCGGGGGCTTGGCCGGGTCGTCGGGCCGATCCCGGGCGGGAGGTTCGGCGGACGGCTCGGGCGAGGGCGGCGCATCGCCCTCGGTGCGCGGCCTGACGCCCGGGGGGAGTTGCGAGTCGGGGATGAGCACGCCGCCGGTGACGAAGAAGCGGATCGCCTCCTCGACCGAGATCGGCAGGTCGATCACTTCCTTGGCGGGAACGTTGATCGTGAAGCCCGTGAAGGGCGTGGGAGTCGAGGGGATGAAGATGGTGATGGCCGGCTCGCGGGCGGTCTCGTGCACGGCCCTGAGCGAACTGCTGGTCATCAGGCCGACGGTCCAGATGCCCTTGCGCGGGTACTCGACCATCACCACACGGTTGAAGGCGATGGGCGTGTCGCCCATGATCATCTGGACGACCTGCTTGACGTGGGGGTAGACCTGCTTGAAGCCGGGAATCTTGGCCAGCAACGCCTCCAGACGCTCATACACACGCCGACCCAGATACCCTCCCAGCAACAAGCCGGCGAAGTAGATGAGGATGATGGCGACGACGAGGCCGGAGGCTTCGAGGTACCAGTGATCGTCCCACGCCTCGCGGAACTTCTCGCGGCGCATGAGGGTGCGGACGCGCTCGTCGGACATCTGCGCCATGCCGCGGAACATGCGGACGCGCCGCGCCTCGGTGATCTCGGCGTCGGTGACGCGGAACCAGGAGGGGAGGCGCGAGTCCGGCACGACGCGCGGCGTGACCTCGATGATCGCCATGCGGACGCCGCGGTTGATCGGCTGACCGACGTTGTTCATGAGGAAGTTGAACAACTGGACCAGGATCCAGAGCGTGAGCGCAGAGGGGAGCAGGATGGCCATCCCGCGCCCGAAGAAGCGTTTGAAATCGCCGGTGAAGGTTCTGCGCTCGCTCATGGCGGGAGGCCCGTGCGTGGAGGGGTGCGGTGCGCGGGTCGCGGCGTGGCGGGCGGCGTTGGCGCGGGTCGTCGCGCGGGCGAGTGGGGCCGGGAATGGGCCTAACAGGACTCGAACCTGTGACCTCGCCCTTATCAGGGGCGCGCTCTAGCCAGCTGAGCTATAGGCCCGCACGTGCCGCGCTCCGGCGGCAGGGTGGAGAGTATACGGGGGTCCGTAGGAAGTCACCCGTCGGCGCAACCGCCGCACGCGTTCACACGCCCCAGAGCGATTGGATGGGCATAACCCGGAAGCGGTCGCGCGGACCAACCCTGCGGGCTTTGCACCGACACTTCAACCAGTGACTGGCGGACTATCAACCACGCCGTGGTGGATATTCAGCCACGCGGTGGTGGATTCTCCGGCGTGGCGGGGAGGGCCGTTCCTCTCATTGCGCCGTCGGCAGGGTGAGGACAAACTCCGCCCCAGGCCCGCGGGTGCGGGCGAGGCGGAGGTCTCCGCCGGCGGCTCGGGCCAGGCCGCGGGAGAGGGCGAGGCCCAGGCCGAGTCCCGGTTTGGCGGCGTCGGCGTCGCGGGCGGCCCGGACGAAGGGGCTGAAGATTCGCCGGCGTTCGGCGCGCGGCACGCCCGGGCCGAAGTCGCGCAGGCGGACCTCGACGCGGCTGTCGCGAAGGCGGGCGCGCAGGAGCAGCCGCCGGTCGTCGGCCCCGGCGGCGTACTTGCAGGCGTTCTCCACGAGGTTGGAAAGGATGCGCTCGACGGAGGCCCGGTCGGCACGGAGGCGGGCGCCGTTGAGGTGGTTCAGGTTCGCCTGGAGCGTCAGCCCGCAGCGGGCGGCGCGCTCGGCGAGGGCGGGGGCCATCTCGCCGAGGAGTTCGGCGGCGTCGATGGCGTTCGTTGCGTCGGAGGCCTGGGCTCGCCGGCGCGTGCCGAGGCGGGCGTACTCGAGGACGCTCTCGACGATGGCGGCGAGTCGCTGCGACTCGGCCTTGAGCGTGGTGAGGTAGCCGCGCTGGCGTTCGCCCTCCGGCACCATGCCGTCGGCGAGCATCTGGGAGTAGAGACAGAAGGTCGTGAGCGGCGTGCGCAGTTCGTGGGTGACGGCGGAGACGAATCGGCCTCGGCGCTCGGAGAGCGCGAGCGAGGCGCGGAGCACCAGCCCGATGGCGACGACGGCCGCGAGCACGGCGATCCAGGAGACGACCAGCGTGATGCGGGTGGGCGTGACGAGGGGCGCGCCCGAGGCGACCCAGGCGCCGGGCACGAGGCCGGCCGGGATGCCCGCGAGCATGAGGCCCGGTTCCGGGGGGGGGGTGGAGTCGCCGGCGAGGCGCGCGTCCGGCGAGCCTTCGAGGTCGGGGCGGAGTTGGGCGGCGGGCAAGAGGTCGGACACCGATCGCAGGAGCATCGCGCGCATCGCCGGCCAGTCGATCCAGAAGCCCTGGAGCGTTTCCCGCCCCTCGACGCGGACGGCGCGCACGAAGACCAGTTCCGGGCGGGCGTTGGCGGTGTCGGCCAGCCAGACCGGCATGAGCGGGCCGGTCTCGACGGCGGACGCGGCGAGCGAGTCGAGCGCTTGCGCGCCGAGCGCGAGCGGTTCGGCAGCGGGCCGCGTCGCGTCCGGCTTGACGAGGTAGCCCGCGGCCGGCGGAGCGGCGGCCTGCGCTCTGTCGGCATCCTCGAACCGCTGCTGCTGGGCCGCGCCGCGCGCGAACTCGGCGGCCTGCTGGCGGGCTTCGTACTCGGCGTCGGCCTTCGAGAGCGTGGTCGCGTCGGCGCGCAGGCGCGTTCCGAGGTTCTCGCGCGACCTATCCGCGTGGGGTCGCTCGGAGTGCCCGCGCCCGAGCATGACGCCCTCGAGATTGCCCTCGGCCAGTGCGCTGCCGCGCACCATGGCCGTGAGCGCGAGCAGCCGACGCTCAGCGTCGAGCACCTGCGTCGCGGGCACGTACGCCGCCTCGGCCTGGTCGCGCATGTTCCCCGTCGGCACCTGCGGCGAGGCGAGCCACCCATCGTCGGAGACCTCGAAGTGCAGCAGGATGGGCGACGCCGGGCCGGTCAGCAGCGGCGAGGGCACCAGCACCTCGCCCGGCAGCACCTCCTCCCACATGCGCGTGTACGCCCGCTCGGCCGGGTAGAACGCCCGGTACTGGAAGTACGGTCGCGCGGCCTCGGCGGCGATGATCGGCGCGAGCAGCGAGTCCATCCGCCACAACGCGAGCCGGATGACCTCCTGCTGACGGGCGTGGCGCTGGGCTTCGGCCTCGCGGCGCTCCAGCCGGACCATCTGCCACGTCACCCACCCCAGGCCGTCGACGACCAGCAGCACGCAGACGGCGTAGACGATCCAGGTCAGTCGGCGCGATCCGGTCACGGCGATGCCTCTGCCCCGTCGGGCGCGGCGGCGAGCATGTAGCCCCGCCCGCGCACGGTGACGATGAACCGCGGCTCGGCGGCGTCGTCGCGGAGTTGCTCGCGCAGGCGGGCGACGGCCATGTCCACCGTGCGGGTCTGCATGCCGCGCGGGTCGATCCCCCAGACGCGCAGCAGCAGTTCGTCGCGGGAGATCGCCCGCCCGCGGTTGTGGGCGAGGTAGGCGAGCAGTTCCGCCTCGCGCTCGGGGAGGACGGCGCGCGTGCCGTCGGCGCGAGTGAGTTCGCGGCGCTCGAAGTCCATGGTGCAGCCGGCGATGCTCAGCGTGCGCAGCGGCTGCGGGCGTTCCGCGCTTCGGCGCAGGACGGCCTCGACGCGGGCGATGAGTTCGGACGCGCCGAAGGGCTTCACGACGTAGTCGTCCGCGCCGAGGCGCAGGCCGCGCACCTTGTCCTCCTGCTCGCCGCGGGCGGTGAGGAAGATGACGGGGAGCGCGGGGCGGACGCGGCGGAGGCGTTCGAGGACGGTCATGCCGTCGAGTCCGGGCATGAGGACGTCGAGCAGGACGAGGTCCACCTCCGCGCTGCTGGCGGTTTCGAGGCCGGAGACGCCCTCGGCGGCTTCGAGGACGGCGTAGCCGTGGAAGGCGAGGGCGTCGCACACGCCGCGGCGGATCGCGTCGTCGTCTTCGACCACGAGCACGCGGGCGAGCGGCATGGGGCCTCCGGGGTCAGTGTACGCGGGAAGAGGAACGCGGAGATCGCGGAGAGGAACGCGGAGGACACGGAGAGGAACAATGGGTTTCGAGGCTACCAATCATCACGAATCTACATCTCTTGCCCACTCCGTCACTCCGTCACTTCCCCCGTCACGCCGGACCCTTGATGAGCGTGCGCTTGCCGTCGAGGAGGAGGTAGAGGTCGCCCTGGACGGCGAGGACGCTCTGGCGGCCTTCGCGGGCGAAGCGTTGGGCGAGGTCGAAGTAGGCATCCGTGCCGAACTCGACGACGACCTCCGGCTCCTCGTGCTCGTGTTCGAGAGCCTCGGCGTCCACCCAGCGCGTGCCTCGCTGGTAGAGCGTGCGATCCGCAGCCTGCTTGACGGTCGTCGTTGGTGCAGACACATGCACGTCCACTCCTGCCGCCGGTGCCTCGCCTGGGAGCATGAAACGGTTGCTCCGGTTGACGGTCTTTTGCGCGATCTGGGCGTTGATGTTGGCGTCCTTGGCGACGGCTCCACCCCCAGCCCGATCGTTCTGAGCGTCATAGACGAGTTCCATCTGGAATCGGAGGTACGCCTCGCGTTCCGAGGCGGAAGCGCCGTCGCGGCTGCGAGCGATGCCGAGCATCTCTCCGAGTCGGAGGCTGTTCTGCGGGATCCCGTCGGCACGCCATGCGCCGTCCGCCCCCGGCTCCGCCGCCAGGAACGCCGTGTATTCCGTCAGGATGCCGTACTCGATCGAGAGGCGGATCACCTCGTCGACGAGTTCCTTGATGCGCGGGTCGTCCTCGCGGCGTTCGCGCGTCGGCAGGCCGGCGTCCGCGCCGGACTGGCGGATCTCGTCGAGCAGGACGGCGATGCGCCGGCTCGCCCACAACCGCGGCACGAAACTGTTCTGCGGGCTGGCCTTGTCGAGGGCGATGGTGAACTCGAACGTCCGCGGCTCGCCGGTCGCGTCCGTGCCGCCGAGCACGAACGTCACCGGCTGGTTCGTGAGGTGCTGGCCGAGGATGACGAGTTGGTCGCCGTCGAAGACGTCGGGGAGTTCCGAGGGCATGAGTTGGCGGACGGGCTGGCCGGCGACCTTCGACGGGTCGGCGGCGCTGTAGGTGAGCGTGGGCGAGGCCAGAACCGGGCCGCGCAGACGCCGGAAGACCTGGCCGACCTTCACCTCGACGTCCTCCTTCGGCAGCACGAAGGTGCTGGTGGCTCGTGAGGATCGCGCCAGCGCGGAGAGGAGCGGCGTGTTGACGTCGTAGCCGACGCCGAAGGTGAAGATGCGGCGCTTGTGGGCGTTGGCGCCGAGCGCGGCCTCGCGGATCGCGCCCTCGCGCCGCTCGCCGACCGTCGCCAAGCCGTCGGTCAGAAAGAGCACGATCGGCAAACAACCCTCGGTGACGGGCGGTCGCAGGGCGGTGAGCAGGGCGTCGTGGATGTTCGTGCCGCCCATCGCCTGCATCGCGCCGACATACTCGCGCGCCCTGGCGATCGTCTCGGCGTTCTTGAGGACCGGCTGCGGGGCGAAGGCCTCGATCGTGTCCGAGTAGTCGATGATGTTGAAGGCCTCGCCCTCGTCGAGGGCCTCGACGATCATCAGAGCGGCGGCCTTCGCCTGGTCCATCTTCTCGCCGCGCATGCTGCCGGAGCGGTCGATGACGACCGTCACCTCGCGCCGGATGGTGCGCTCCTTGCCGTTCTCCAGCGGCGGAAGCGCAGCGAGCAGCAGGAAGTACCCGCCCTTGCCCGCGCCCGCGGCGGTCGCGCCGACGCGCGGGTCTGGGTAGGCGATGAGCGACGCGCTCGCGCCGCCGGCCTCGGGTCGGGCGAAGAGGTACGAGAGCCGGAACGCGCCCGGCTCGGTCGCGGCCCGCTCGGGCACCGTGACGCGGATGCGCCCCGCCGAGCGCTCGGTCACGATCTCGTGCGTGGGCGAGTAGACGGTGGTGACGGTTCGCTCGGCGCGGATGGTCACGCCCATCGACCACTTCACGTCGCTGGCTTCGAGGGATTCGCTGCGCGGGAAGACGTAGTCGATGCGCTCGCCGTCGGCGGGAAGGACCTGCTCGTAGGTCAGGTGCAGGCGCTGGGTGCCGTTGGCGGGGACTGGGAAGACGCTGGTGCGGATGAGGTTGTAGCCGACGAACTCGACGAGTCCTGGGTCGAGCGTGCGGCGGACGATGTCGTCGTAGATGCGCCGGGCCTCGTCGCGGGGCAGGAGTTTGGCGACGCCCTCGTCGGGCAGGCCCTCGAGGCGGAACTGGCGCACGGCCGAGCCGTCCGGCACGGGCAGCAGCAGTTGGGCTTCCTGCGGGCGCGGGCCGGGGTTGCGGACGACGATGGTGACGGTCGTTGTGGCGACCTGCTCCCGGATGTCGGCCTCGACGCCGACGGATTCGAGCCGGACGGGGGCGTCGGGGAGCGGCAGGACGACGCGCCTCTGGGGGATGATGACGTTGTGCGGCCCTCCGTCGGCCTGCTGCGCCACGCCGGGGAAGGGGGTCGCGAGGAACATGGCGAGCGCGAGCAGGCCGACGAGGAAACGCTGCATGGCTGGCTCCTTCGGTGAGTGCGGCGGCCGCACGCTCTTCTGTACCATCGGACGGGCGTCCGGGGCGCAACCGCTTTGTAACCCCCACTGGCGGGGCGCCCAAAGGGGCGCGGGGCGGGAGTCCCGCACGCCTCTACGATGCCGCGATGGCCGACCTGAACGCCCTCTCCCTGCCGGAGTTGTTCGGCGCGCTCTGCGGCGACCTGGGGCCGCTGGTGCGGGCTATGCACCTCGAGGACCTGGGGCCGGAGAGCGTGGACCTGACGAGCCTGGCGACGGTGGATGAGGGCGCGCGGCTGGAGGCGGTGATCGCGGCCCGCGAGGGGGGGGTCGTGTGCGGGCTGGCCGCCGCGCCGGCCGTGCTGGAGGTGTTCGCGCCGGGAGCGCGGTTCGATGCGGCAGCCCGCGACGGCGACCGCGTGGAAGCGGGGCGCGTGCTGGCTCGCCTGTCCGGGCCGGCGCGGGAGTTGCTCGCGGCCGAGCGGTCGCTGCTGAACCTGCTCGGGCGGCTGAGCGGCGTGGCGACGCGGACGGCCGCGTTCGTCGGAGCGATGGGGGGGGGTGCGCGGGCGCGGCTCTACGACACGCGCAAGACGACGCCGGGGCTGCGCGGCCCGGAGAAGTACGCCGTGCGCTGCGGGGGGGGGTTCTGCCACCGGGTCGGGCTGCACGACGCGGTGCTCATCAAGGACAACCACCTCGCCGGCCTGACGCCGCGGCAGGTGGGCGAGCGGGTGCGCGAGGCCGCGCTGCGGGCGCGGGCGATACGCGAGGCGGGGAGGCTCGTGCGGTTCGTCGAGGTCGAGGTCGATTCGCTCGGGCAGTTGGAGGCGGTGCTGTGCGTCGAGGCAGGACTAGTGGACCTCGTGCTGCTCGACAACATGCCGCCGGCGACGCTGCGCGAGGCTGTGTGCAGGCGCGACGCGGCCGGCTCGCGGATCGAACTCGAAGCCTCCGGCGGCGTGACGCTGGAGTCCATCCGCGAGATCGCGCTGACGGGCGTCGAGCGGATCAGCACGGGGTCGATCACGCACCACGCGGTGTGGCTGGACGTGGGGATGGACGCGGGGTGAGGCCGGAGGAGGAGAGGCCGGAGGGGGAAGGGGAGTCTTGAGACCTGAGACCTGAGACCTGAGTCTTGAGTCCTGAGTCCTGAGACTTGAGACTTGAGACTTGAGGCGCATGTCGGGGGAGACGGTCGGTGTTCGGAGTGTCCACTTTCCACTGTCCAGTGTTTACCGTCGCCATGCGTGAACCGCCTTTGACAGAATGGCCCGATGTGCTTGAGGCGGCGGTGGCTTCGCTGCGGTCGCCGTGGTTCGATCGCGTGGCGGTGCTCGCCGAGACGGCATCAACGCAGGACGCGGCATGGTCGATGTGCGCCGGTCGGCCCGGGCTGCTTCTCGTCGCCGGTCGCCAGACCGCGGGTCGGGGCAGGCTCGGGCGCCGATGGACCGACGAGCACGGACTCGGCATCGCCATGACGTTCGTGCTCTACCCGGAGCCGCTCGGCGCGCAATGGCGAGGGCGGCTCGCGCTCGTCGCGGGGATCGCTGCGTGCCTCGCCGCCGAGCGCACCATCGGCGCTGGCGACGACTTCCGCACGTTCGGCCTGCGCTGGCCCAACGACGCGGTCGATCGCGCAACAGGACGAAAGGTCGCCGGAGCGCTCGTCGAGGTTCGGCACGGCCTCGCCCTCGTCGGCGTCGGCATGAACGTCCTCCAGGCAGAAGGCGACTGGCCTCCCGACTTGCGCAGCCGCGCCGTGTCACTGCGCGAGTGCGGAGCGGTGTCCACCAGGCTCGACGCGGTGATCCTCGCCGTTCACGCGCTGCACGACACGCTCTCCATGAACGCCGACGCGCTCGCAGCCGCCGCGCATCGCGCGGATGTTCTTCGCGGCACGCGCCGTACCTTCACCCACGACGGCCGAGTCTACACCGGCGTCGTCGAATCGATCTCACACGAAGGCGGTGTGTCGCTCGCTCTCGACGGGGGTGGGCGTGCGTTCCTGCCCGCCGAGACCACGAGTCTTGTGCACGAGTGAACAGCCACCCCACCCGCGTCCTACACTTGCGCATGCTCACGCGTGCGCTCGTGCTCGTTGCGGTCGCTCTCGCAGGATTCCCGGCCCTTGCGCAGGCCCAGCCGACCGAGCCGCAGCCCGCCGCCCCCGTCCTTCAGCCCGGACGCCCGCTGCCCATCAGGCCGCCGCCGGCCCGCGTCCCGCAGCCCGACGGCAACTGGTTCGTGAACGCTTCTTTCGAGGACGGCCCGGACCCGTGGTGGTCCTTCGCCGCCGAGAACCCCCTCGCCTGGTCGCACTTCTCCGTCACCGACGAGCGCGCCCGCAGCGGGCGCGCCAGCGCGCTCCTCGACATGGACAGCGCACGCTACAACGACCCCTCCGTACGCATCTACGGCGTTATCCAGGAGGTCGCTTCTATCACCACACCGGAAAAACTCAGCGGCTGGTACCGCGTCGAAGGCTGGGAACGCGGCACGAGGAAGCAGTACATTCAGGTCGTCGTCATCGTCTGGAACGCGAGGCAACTCCCCGCCGGCCAGCGCGGCGTCGGCAACTACCAGATCGCCTACGTGCTCGGCGGCGTGGACACGCCCCCGCTCACCATCACGAACCGGAAGTTCATCATGGCCCACCCTGAGCGAAACCTGCTCACGCCCGACGACGGCGAGCCGCTCCAGGACGAATGGGTCTTCTTCGAGTTCAACCTGCGCGAGGACTTCGTCAAGCACTGGGGCATCGAGCCGCGAGACTTCGAGTCCCTCCGTATCCTCTTCGAAGTCCGCTACGACGACCGCAAGGCCGATGAGCCGCGCGCGCGCGCGCGCGTCTACTACGACGACCTCTACCTCGGGCCGGACTCCCGGCGCGAGCATGCCGAACGGTGGAAGGCGGAGCAGGCTGCCGAGGATTGATCGCGGGGTGGGGCTATGGGCAGCCTTTGGCGTAGTCGTTGAGGAATGCGAGGAAGTCGAGAGTGTTGATGAGGCCGTCGTGGTTCCAGTCTGTGAAGATGCTGCGGTCGGCCCAGGCGTTGAGGTAGTCGAGGAAGTCCTGCGTGGTGACGGCGCCGTCCTTGTTGAAATCGGCGCGGCAGGCTGGGCCGAGGTAGGCGACCCAGCCCTCGGAGTGGCCCGCGGGGTTGATCCCGCCGCCGACGATGGTGCGGCCGTCGGCGGAGACGCCGTAGGCGGCGAGCAGGTACCAGCCGGGCGGGATGGTGACGCCGAGTTCGGCGAGGACGTCGGTAACACGGCACATGCCGGTTTCGGGCGTCCAGATGTACGCGCCGTTTCCGTTGTTGTCGAGGACGACGGCCTCGCCCACGACGACTTTGCCGTCCCAGGAGACGCCGTGGGCGCGGTTGCCGATCTCCTCGGGCGCGAGGCGTCCGAGTCCGGCCATGCCGGTTTCGGCCGTCCAGCGGAAGGACATCTGGCCGCCAAAGGCCATTGAGGATCCGACGACAACGGAGCCGTCGGCGGAAACGGCGGTGGCGTTACTACTGAATATGGAGCCGTCGAGGTCGCCGAGTCCGACCATGCCTGTCTCGGCCGTCCAACGAAAGGCTTCCGTGCCCATCTGCGAACTGCTTCCGCCGACAATCACATTCCCGTCAGCGGAGACTGCAGAAGCAGAGCTGCTGAAGATGCCCCCATCGAGGTCGCCGAGTCCGACCATGCCGGTTTGAGCTGTCCAGCGGAATGCTTCTGAGCCTTTGTCGGACTTGCCCCAGCCCACGATGATTCGTCCGTCCCCGGATACGTCTCTGGCATCGCTTCGGAACTCGCCCCCAGGCAAATCGCCCAATCCGACCATGCCCGTTGGTGCAGTCCACATGAAGGCTTCGATGCTGTAGCCGGGTATGACGAACGACCCGGCAATAACAGTCCCGAGTCCGCTGATGCCGAACGCATTGCTGGTGACGGATCCGAGAGGGTTCATGCCTTCGGTTTGCGACCATCGTACGGCTTCGTGGCTCGCTGCGCCTCCCCGCGCGCTGTCGCCGATGACCACACGTCCGTCTGCGGCCACGCTCTGCGCCACGCTGTAGAATATGCCCCCCGGCAGGTCGCCGATGCCCATGAAGAAAGGCGTGTCCTGCGCACTGGCGCAGGACACGCAGAGCGTGAAGGCCCACGGACGGACGAGCGACGCTGGGAACCGCATGGGTCGTCTCTGGGGCGCTGTTGCCGTGAGAGTTCTCATGGGCCGACGGCCGTGATCATCTTGTTGATCATCACGCTGAACGCTTCGGTGTAGAAACTGGACGTGGCGATGTCGTCGTAGCCGTCGTTGTTGAAGTCGGCGGCGACGACCATCGTCGGGCGATCGATCAGCATCGAAGTGTAGATATAGGCTTCGTTTGCGGACGGCGTCTGGAACGTGCCGTCGGCGCGGCCGAGGAGCACCGCGACCGCCCCGCTCCACTCCTCGCTGCCGGTCGGTCCGTCCACGTTGTCGAGCGTGACGACGAGGTCGAGTTTGGTCCCGCCGTTGAAGTGGCCGGCCGCGATGCCGTGCGCCCTTATGTTCGCGGCGCCTGAGTAGAGTCGATAGCGGAGAGCGGGATTGTCGCAGAAGGACTGGAACGCGCCGAATCCGTTGCCGAGGAAGACGCCGACGTACGGCTGCCCGGTCTCGACGGCCGCGAAGTCCCAGTGCGCATCGACCCCGAAGCGGCCGCTGACGATGGTCTCGTAGAGCCAGGTCTGCGAGCCGCACGCCTGCGGCGCGTCGATGGTTACGGGGTCGAACTGAAGGCCGCCGAGGTTGCGCATGGCCGTCACAGAGTCCGCATAGGGATTGGGCGTCACGAAGTCGATGAGCGGTTGGCCGGCGGAGAGCGCGAAGAAATCGCCGGCAGCGATGTCGCCAGGCGCAACATCCCCTGCGATATCGAGTGCGATCGTTGTGGGCACGAAGATCAAGTCTTCGAAGGTACTTCTGTTCTCAAACACCACGATCTTGTTGCGCGGGCCGCCAGCCGGACAGTCGTTCACCGCCGCGATCACGTCGAGGTCGCCGTCGTTGTCCACGTCTACGACGGCCAGCCCGCGCAGCGGCGAGCCGGGCGCAGCCCAGCCGAGGGGCTCGTTGGCGAACTCCCCGTTCCCTTGGTTTGGGAAGACGTACAGCACGCCGCCCCCGCCGTAGAGGGTCAGAACGACGAGATCGGGCCCGTTCACACCCGTAACGTCCGCGAATGCCACTTCGGTAGCGAATGCGCCAGGAATATTGGCTGCCCAGTGCGGCACCATGGCGTTGGCCGGGTCGGATTGCCAGGTGCCCGTGTTCCGGAAGACTCGAATCAGCCCGCCTGCGACTTCGCTGCCGCACGCGAGCAGATCCCATCCCGTCCCCACGATCGCCAGTTCCGGGTTGCCGTCCTGGCCCGGATTCCCTTGGGCGTCCATGACATCAGCCACGGCCATGCCGTATGGATACGTCACGAACGCGTCGAATCTGACCGCTGGCTTGAACTGCGGCACCGGCTCCGTCTGTCCCGAGGTCTTGTCAGGCACGGCCAGCACGCACAGCATCGCCGCCAGGAGCGTCGCCACCCTAACCCCCCCTCAACAGATGATCGAATGAAGTCGCCGCGCGAAGTTCGTCGTGTCGGTCGCTGCCATGGTCGGTCTCCTGATGTCCGGAGTGCGTCCACCAATCCGGCCCGCCGCATGGGCAGACCGGGTACAGGATGCCCACGACATCACTATGCCAAAGGGAGCCGGACGCGCCAAGCCGAAAACCCGAAAAACGCGTGCCGGCGGCGTCTGCCTCGCGGTCGCGCGGCCGCCTCGCACCGTCACCACACGAACCTCATGCGTCCGAAGTCCGGCACCGGCACGCGGCGCTCCCAACTGACGGCCGGGAAGTAAACGAAGAACGCCTTGCCGATCAGCAGGTCGCGCGGCACGACGCCCGGCGTGGGGTCGAACTCCGCGGCGACCCACGGGTCGGGCGTGTCCCACAGGCGGCCGTCGAGGCTGGAGGCGGCGTTGTCGCCGCAGGCGAAGAACTGGTGCGGGCCGAGGACGCAAGGTTGCGCGGGGTGCGTGCCCAGCGCGGGCTGGCCGGCGCGAACGTGCGAGCCGTGGGGGCTGTGCCGACGGTCGTATGCGGACGCCTGGTAGTGCACGTCGCGGTCCAGCCGCACGCGCGAGAGCATCACGGGTGAGCCTGAGAACTCGACCCGAACGCGGGGGGGGGAGAAGAGCCGGTGGTCGGCCAGCACGTTCCCGCTGCGCTGCAGGCGCAGGACCTCCGCGAACGGCCGGCCGGCGGCGTGGGCGACACGGAGCGCGGGCGACCAGGCGTACTCGGCCAGCACGACGCGCCGCCCCTCGTGCCAGACCTGCACGCTCTGATCGACGAACCAGAACTCGAGGTTGGTGACCTCGCCCGCGGGCAATGCGCCGGGCAGCCTTCCCGTGCCGATCTCGCGCCACGACTCCGCCGCGCTCCCGTCCGCCTCGGGGCGCACGCGCACCGTGACCCGGTCGCCCTCGATCTCGGCCCGGAACTCGTGCCCGCGTGCGCTCAGCACGGCGGCGACGCTCGGGCCGTCACGCATCGGGCGGACGCCGAACGCCACGCGCACGTCGCTGACCGGGAAGATGGCCATGCCCTGGTTCACGTCGAACCGCCCCCCGAACGGGTTGGGGCCGAGCGGGTCGATCTCGTTGTAGGAGTAGCGGTCGGTGACGGGCCAGTTCTCGTGGTCCCAGCGCAGCACGGTCGGACCCTCGCCCGAGTAGACGTAGTCGTGGCGGTCCTCGATCTGCCAGGCGGGATCAGGCTCGCCCCCGCTGGTCGTGCCGAGCCATGGGGTGCGGAACCACCGGCGCAGGTCGCGCTCGGGGCGGAGCGGCGCGTACCGGCTGTCGTAGACGGGCATCCACAGCGCCCGCTGCACGCGCTCGGGCTTGCGGGCGATGGTCCAGTCGTCGGCGGTCCAGTCGCTCTGCGTCGCGTCCGCACCGCGGGCCGCGGCGGGTCGAACGAAGACGTCGCCGTCGACGAGGGCGATCTCCTCGCCCGGCAGGCCGACGAGCCGCTTGATGTAGTTCTCCTGCGGGCGACCCGGGTACTTGAAGACCGCGGCGTCGAAGCGCGACGGGTCGTACACCGAGTAGAGGTACTTGAGGACGAAGATGCGGTCGCCCCCGAGCAGCCGCTTGCTGCGGCCGAGGCTCTCGGGGAGTTGCTCGCCGACGCGGGCGCCGGTCATGGGGTCGGTCACGCGCAGCGGCCTGCTCTCGCCCTGGATGGGCAGGGGCATCGTGTCGCCGGAGCGGGTCTGCCCCGTGTCGCGCGGGTTGACGGTCCAGACCGCCCCGGACTCCGGGCTGTGGAAGCGGGTGTGCGCGCCGAGGAGCGTCGGGGCCATCGACCCGGTCGGGATGACGAAGGCCTCGACCACGAAGCCGCGGAAGACGAACGCGAGAACGAACGCGATCACCACGGAGATCGCGGTCTCCTTGAAGGACGAGGCGGACCGGTCGGGGACGGGTGCATCGGGCATGGCGGAAGGGTAGCGGGGGTGTGCGGGCGATGGCGCTCGCGTGCGCTTCGTGCGCCGTTCGCACGCTCCCTTCCGCGCGTCAGGCTGGCGGCGGTTGCTGCGGCCCGCCGCCCGGGCGTTTGCGCCGGCGGCGGCGCTTGCGGGGATGCGCACCGTCGGTGTCCGGCGGGCGCGTGCCTTCCGGCCTCGCGGCGGGGGGGGGCGCGGACGCGCCGGGTGCGGCCGGCACGCCGCCCGCGCCGGGCTTGCGCTTCTTCCGGCGGCGCTTCTTCCGGCGCGGCTCGCCATCGCCCGGTGCGGTCGGCTCGGGGGCGGGCTCCTCGCGAGCG
>JAHCJE010000180.1 GCA_026128865.1 Phycisphaeraceae bacterium
CCCACGACGCCGTTGACGTGCGTGATCGGCGCGCCGACATTCAACGAAGCGCCGGCGAAGGAGAGCAGGCCGCTGGTCCTGAAGCGTGCCGGCGTGCCGGCGGCGTCTGCGACGATCGAGAGATCGACCGAGCGCGCCGTGAGCGGGCCATCCACGGCGATCGCCAGCGAGCGGAGCATCTCGTCGATCTCCGGCGGCAGGAGCGCGCGGTGCGCGTCGGCAAGGCCCGCGGGGCTGTCGAGCGAGATCGACGCGAGCAGACTTACCGCATCGGGGCGCGGGACGACCCACGAGCCGTCGAGCCAGATCGTCCAGCCCTCCGCCCGGCCGACGAGGTTCTCTATGCGCCCTTCGCGGCGCGTGAAGGCGACGCTGCCGGAGACGGCGGGCCAGTGCGCTTCGGCGCCGCGGCCGGTGAGCGCGAGCGACCGCGGGCTGATCGTGCCGCGCACGTCGAAATCCGTGCCCTCGGCGTCGATCGCCGGCGCGGGGGGGGTCAGTTGCAGCAGCGCGTCGAACCGGCCGCGGGGGTTCAGGGCGTCCAGCGCGTCGGCGGTGTCGCCCGGTACGGCGGCGCGGAGGACGCGGCGCGTCAGGCCGTGCTCGAAACCCCACCCTTCGGCGTTGACGGCGAGGGCGTGGCCCTCGCCCCAGCGGCCGCGCATGGGGAAGCGGCCGTCGGCGACAAGCCGGCCCGCGTCCTCGCCGGCGAAGGCGACGGACGCGCGCACGTTGTCGAGCACGACCTCCTCCGCGCCGATCGGCTCGGCGCGGACGGTGCCGCCGAGCGTGTCGAGGCGGACACGCCCGTCGAGAGCATCGAAGCCGAGGCCCTCTCCGCGCGTGACCACGACGGCCGCCGAGTCGAGCGACTCGACGGTGCCCGCGAACGCCGCGCTGCCGTCGACGATGCCCTCGGGCCGGTAGCGAGCTCGCAGGCCGGCGACGGCCGCGCCGCCCTCGGGAGAGAAGACCGAGGCCGCGTCTTCGATGGCGAGCGCAAGGTCGAGGCCGCGTGCATCGACGGATGCGGTGAAAGTGGTCGGCGCGTCCGCGCCCTCGGGGGCGAAGCGCACGTCGGCGTCGATGAGCGCTCTGCCTGCCGCTCGCTCCTGCGAGACGGGAGGGACGGCCGCGGCCAGACGCAGCGTCATGCCTTCCTGTGTGACCGCCACTGTCCCGCCCATGTCGCGCAGGGCGAACGGCTCCGCGCCCGAATCGCGCGCCGCGTGCAGCGGCGAGGCCTCGACGCCCTCGAGCGCGGCATCGACGCTGAACGCGAGCGAGCCGTCGTCGCGCGGCCAGATGTTCGCCACGCAGTCCATCGTGCCGTGGAGGCGCAGGTCGGTGAGGATGCGCTTGAGGCTGACGCCCTCGCCGGTGGGCCGGTCGGCGGGGCCGGGGAGGGCGTGGATGAGCCTCGCGTCGATCGGGAAGGCGCGGGCCACGATCTCGACCTCGGGCGGCACGTCAAGGTCCGACGAGACGTCGGCCGACGCCGCGACTTCGGCGCGGCCACCGCCGGCCCCGGCGAACTCGCCGCGTTCGATCACCGCGTAGCGATCGTCGATGAAGATGACGGCGTCGCGCGCGATGATCGGGAGGGGGAAGTGCTCGGGGACGAGGCCGGCGTGCGGCAGGCGCACCTCGATCGTGCGCTCGTAGTCGGTCTCGTCGCCCTCCTCGCGGGTAACGTGGACCCGGACGCCCGCGCTCGCGCCGAACTCGAAGACGGGGGCGTCGAGAACCCGCCGGGCCGCGACGAGTTCCTCGACGCGGGCCTCGTCGGGCGGCGCCGCGCTGCTCTCGATCTCGGCGATGCGCCGGCGAAGTTCCTCGGCCCGCGCGGGCGTCAGCACCAGCCCCAGCGCGACGATCTCCTCGTAGCGCTCGCGGCTGAAGAGCGCCTGGACCAGCCGGCGCCGGCCCTCGCTCATCGCGGCGAGCAGCGTGTCGTCCACCGGCACGCCCTCGACCTCGACGACGATGTCCACCGACGCGCCGACGCGCGGCGGGCGGATGACGCCGGACGCCCGCAGGCGCGCGCCCGTCGGCGCAACCGCCGCGACGCGCTCGATGCGTATCTCGTGCTCGTCGAAGGTGGTGCGGCCTTCGAGCGAACCGAAACGGTAGGGGAAGTCAATGAACGAGGCCGTCCCCTCGCGCACGTCGAGCGCACCGCGGACGATGACGGGCGCGGGCTGGCCGCCGGTCGGCTCGGCGCGGCTGACGCGCACTTCCGCATCCACAAAGCCGGTCGGGTTGGAGAAGTTTCCGAGCCAGCGGCGGGCGATCTCCGGCGCGAGCGGGATGAGCGCGGGCTGCTCCTCCATGCGGAACCCGCGCGTCGTCAGCACGCACTCGAAGGGCGAGTCTGAGTCGAACCCGGTGTAGACGAGCCGCGTGTCGTAGCGCAGGTCGCCCACGATGCCCGCGAGCACCGCCACGAACCCGTCCGCCGTGAACGCGATGCTCCCGCCCGTGTCGTGCATGCGGACGCGCTTGCCCTCGTCCTCGAAGGGCAGCGTGAGCGCGACCCGCTCGAGGTCCACGCGGGCCAGCACCCCGGTCGCCGGGTCGTAACTGAAACTCGCACCAGCGACCGCGCCGCGCAGGTCCATCGCCTCGAAGACCTGCCGGTACCGGCGCGGCACCGCGGACGGCGACCACTGTTCCAGCAGCACGCGCTCCAGCGACAGCGAGAGCCGGCCGTCCTTGTCAACCGCGCCGCTCAGCGCGATCGGCGACCGCCCCGCGCCGGGAGGCGCGGCCTCGCGCAGCGTGATCGTGTACCCCTCGTGCGCCGGGTCGGGCAGCGGCGTCACCTCCCCCATCAGCGGCACGCGCAGCAGCGCGGCGTACGGCACGCCGGGGACGCCGTGCTCGCCCAGTTCGAGCGCGGCCTCGCGCGTCGAGACCTTCGGCAGCACCAGCGCGCCGTCCTTGCCCGACGGTGCGGGCAGACGCAGCGCTCCCGCGTTCAGCGTGCCGTCGGCGTCCGAGACGCTCAGGCGAACGAGCGGCCGCTCCAGGTGCAGACGCTCCACGACCGGCGAGCCGGAAAGAACGGAGAGCCACGGGGCGTCGGCCTCCAGACGGTCGGCCTCGAAGACGGTACCGGCCGGGCCGTCGATCCCCGGAACTCGCACCCGCACGCCGCGCAGCGTGTGCGTGCCGCCAAGCCCGAGCCGAACCGAATCAGCCTCGATCTTCGCCCCCAGCATGCGCCCCAGCGAGGGCAGCACCAGCCATCCCGCCACTGGCGGACGAGTCACCAGGAACACCGCTGCCGAAATGCCGACAACGCAGACAGCCAATGTCCACAACAGCCTCCGGCGCGACCGGCTGCGTGTCTGATCACTCGACGAACTGTCCGCTACTGCGCGCTTCATCGCACGGAAACTCGCCGCTCATCCTAACGATCAAACCCGGTGCGGGTTCCCGCGTGCATTCGTGGTCCGTTCGGGCAGTCTCTGGAAGCGCTCACACACTCAGAACGATCAGAAGAATGACCGCGGCATGGACGACCGTCACCAGGACGCCGACGATGATGCCAATCCAGGCGTGGACCGCGCCTTTGCGGTGGGGTTCGCGTGTGCGGAGGCGCAGGCCGGCGATGCCGAGGGCGAGGGCTGCGGGGCCTGCGAGGAGGCCGACGCCGGGGATGAGGGAGAGGACGGCGGTGTAGTAGGCGGCGAGGGCGGGGCCGTTGCGGAAGGGGATGATGGTGGAGATCGCGCCGTCGTCGGGCGGGTGCGAGGGGAGCGGGCCGGCGCGTGTGGGCGGTGCGAGGACGATGGGGCGGAGGCGTTCGTGCCGTGCGACGGGGAGTTCTTGGCTGCCGTCGGCGGCGACGAGCGTGGCGTCGGGGGGGACGCGGCCCTCGGCGGCCCAGCGTTCGACGGCGTCCATCGGGGCGGGGCCGAAGCGCTCGCCGGAGGGGAGGCGGACGAGCCATTGGGGGGGGGTGGTCATGGATGCTCCGAGGGGCAAAGGGCCAAAGGGGCAAAGGGCCAAATTACCAAAGGGCCAAGTTGGGAGAGCGGAAGAGCAGCAAATCAGCAGAGCAGCAGAGCAATAAACCAGCAGATGCCGCCAACGGCGCACCCGCAGAATCTGCTGTTCTGCTGATCTGTTTCTCTGCTGTTTTCATTTCCGGCCTCCGTTCAGACGGTGCCGTACAACCTATCTCCGGCGTCTCCGAGGCCGGGGCGGATGAAGCCGTGCTCGTCGAGGCGGTCGTCGATGGCGGCGGTGTAGATGGTGAGTTCTGGGTGTGCGGCGTGGAGGGCGCGGATGCCCTCGGGTGCGGCGACGAGGCACATCATGCGGAGGTCTGTGGCGCCGGCGTCGCGGAGCATGGCGATGGCGGCGATGGCGGAGCCGCCGGTGGCGAGCATGGGATCGACGAG
>JAHCJE010000181.1 GCA_026128865.1 Phycisphaeraceae bacterium
GCTCAGCGCGCGCGCGAGGCGTCAGATCAACTGTCGACGGCACTCAACAAGGTCACGACTGAGTTCGGCGGCCAGGCCTTACGGCCGTTCGATGAGCTCTTTCGCAGGTACCTCCGCGCGTTGATCCACGACGAGCGTTTCCACACGATCGCTGCCACGTACAAGCCCGCCGCGAGGTCGGCGGGCTTGAGCTTCAAGGTCGACCTTGGAGGCGTCGATACCGAGGCGGAACATATCCTCAGCGAGGGACAGCTCGGCGAGGTTTCCCTTGCAACAATGCTCGCCGCGAGCACCGCCTTTCCGTGGTCACGCTGGCGGGTCCTGCTGCTCGACGATCCGACGCAGTACAATGACCTGATCCACTCGACCGCGCTCTTCGATGTATTGCGAAATCTGGTCCGGTTTGCGGGCTACCAAATCTTCGTGTCCACACACGACAATGAGCAAGCATCCTTCCTGCGGAGAAAGCTAGATGCCATCGATGCGCCGTGGATCGACTGCCGGTACATCGCGCACTCGCCCAAGGGGATCGTTGCAGAAGTTCGGCGATCCTTCGACGGCAGCACGGGCGAAGTAGCTGTCGCGATGTGAACCGCCAGCCGAACGCAACCGGGGCGGGCCTCCTCGGCCTTTGTTCCCGCCGTCCCGGCGATGGATCCCCGCCCGCACCCCTTCGCCGGCAAGCCCACGCTCACCCCGGCCGCGGCGGTCCGCCGGCTCCGCGCGGGAGGCGCGCCCCTCGCCGAGCTCGCCGGGAGGTTCGGGATCGCCAAGTCCAGCGTGTCGGCGATCGTGAAGTACAAGGCCCACGAGCCGCCGGGAACGCTGCGCGTCGCCCTTCCCGAGTTCGAGCGGGCGCTCCTCGACGAGATCGCGGAAGACGAGGAGGTCCCGGCCGAGAGGCTCGCGGCGGACTTGCTGGTGTCGGCGCTGCGGAGCCGGGTGTGGTGACGGGCGCCGGAGGTCCGGAGGTCTCCGGCGTACCGGGGAGGATGCTCATCTATAGCCTCGACAGGCTCGACGACGAGGACGCGCCCACGATCGCCGTCTACGACACCCTCCTGAAGTGACCCATCGGTGACACCGGGATGACGCGCGCAAGGCCAGCTCGGAGCCTCCATTCGTGGAGGTGAGTGATGTCGACGTTGCGGAAGATCGCGGATGAGAAGGATGCGCGGGCATGTCTGACAGCGGTGGCTCGGTCGGGGGAGTCGCTCCGTATGTGGGCCAAGCGGCATCGAGTTGACGGACGCTCGCTGCACGCGTGGAAGCGAAACCTGACGCGGTGGGAGACGGTCGCTTCGACGAAGAAGGCGCCTCGGCTCGTCGAGCTCGTTTCCGCATCGCGCGCCGGGCAGCGGTACGTGGTACGCGTCGGTGACGCGGCGATCGAGGTCGGCGACGATTTCGATGCCGGGACGCTACGTCAGCTCGTCGAGGTCCTTCGCACGTGCTGACGCTCTCGCCTGCCGTCCGCGTGTTCGTTGTCGTCGCTCCGCTCGACATGCGCGGCTCGTTCGACTCCCTCGCGGGCGCCGTCCGTCGCCTCGGGCTCGATCCGACCGACGGTCACCTCTACCTCTTCCTCAACAAGCGACGGCGCATCGCGAAGGCGGTCTGGTTCGACGGCTCGGGTTGGTGCGTCCTCGCGAAGCGGCTCGAGACCGGGAGCTTCCAGTTGCCCACCTTCGACGAGACCGTGTCGCAGGTCCCGATCGACGGCGCGTCGTTCGCCTCGCTGCTCGCGGGGATCGACTTCACGGCCGCGCGACGAGGATGGTTTCGACGTCTCCCGAGTCGAAAGAGGATCGACACCGATCTGCGTGCATGATCTCGTGATCGCGTGACCAAGGCCGATGGCGAGAAGCTGCTTCGCGAGAACGCCGAGCTCCGCGCCGTGGTCGTGAGGCTCACCGAGCAGCTCGCGAAGCTGACGGAGCGCGTCGCCGAGCTGCTGCCCGTCGCACAGCGCCGGCAGCGCAAACCGGCTCCGGAGAAGCCACCCGAGCCGCGTCCCGACGTTGTCGGCGACGCTAAGCAAGCGTTCGAGCGCCGGCCGAAGCCTCCGAAGAAGCCCGCTCCGAAAGAGCGCGCGAAGAAGCCGGTTCGCCCGACGGGTCGTAAGCCGCTTCCTCAGCACCTCGAGGCGGAGGAGCACGCGCGTCGACCCGACGCGTGCGGCGAGTGCGGCAGCACTGCGCTCGACGTCGCCGACGAGCTCGTCGAGGAGAAGCTTCACGTCGTCAAGGAGCACCAACGTCGTCGCGTCGTCCGGCGAACGACCTGCCGCTGTCGCGACTGCGGTGCGCGCACGACGCCGCGCTCGTTGCCCGCGCCCTACGAGCGCTCGAAGGTCACGAGCGAGTGGCTCGCGTGGTTCGTACACAACAAATTCGCACTCCTCTCGCCACTCGACCGCATCCGGCGCGATCTCGCCGACCGCGGCGTGCCCCTCGCGATGAGCACGCTCGTCGGCTTCGTCGAGCGCGCCGCCGACGTGCTTGCTCCGATCGACGGTGTGCACTGGAAGCAGCTCCTCGCCAGCTCGTGGATGGCGACCGACAGCACATGTCTCAAGGTCCTCGTCCCCAATCTTCCGGCCGCGCACAACGGTTACATCGAGCTCTATCGCAACAGCGAGTGCGCCGTCTTCCAGTATGCCGCCTACAAAAGCAGTGACGACGTCGTCGCGAAGCTGCGAACGTTCCGCGGCAAGCTTACGGCCGACGCCGAGCACCGCTTCAACGCCGTCTACGCCTCCGGCGACATCGTCGAGAGTGGCTGTAACGCGCACGGGCGCCGCAAGTTCCGCGACGCCGAGCAGACCCAGCCTGTCCTCGCCACTGAGGGTGGTGCGTTCCTCGGCGCGATCTACGGCGAGGAAGAGAAGGCGCAGAAGAAGCGCCTCGCTGGCGACACGCTCCTCGCGCACCGTCGCGCTCGGATCCGCCCCATCGCCGACAAATTCGATCGCTGGCTTGCCGCCGTGAAGCCGACGCTCTTGCCCTCCGAGCCCTTGATGATCGCCGTGCAGTACTACGAGCGGCACCGAGACGCCCTCTTCCGCTTCATCGACGATCCCGACCTACCGATCGACAACTCGGCCACCGAGCGCGAGTTCCAGAACGTCGCCAAGCTCCGACTCAACATGCTTTTCGCAGGCAGCACCGAGGGCGCCCATCGCGCATGCGTCCTCCTCGGCATCATCGCGACGTGTCGCGCGATCGGCGTCCCAATACAGGCCTACCTCGCATGGGCCTTCGATCGACTCGGTACCCATCGCGACGTCTTCGGCCTCAAGCTCGAGGACATGACGCCCGCCGCCTTCAAAAAGACGCTCGCCTGACCGCGTCCCGCACGCCGACCTCAAGACACGAATCCGCTCGCCCTGCATCCCGGTGTCGCCGATCGATCACCTCCTGAAGCAAGCCCTCCACGAGATCCAGTCGCCCAAGGCCACGCCCGGACAGCAGGCCGCGTGGGCGCGGATCGCCGAGCACGCCCTACGCTGTCTGCCGGGGGGCGAGGAGCGCATCGCCAGCGCGCTTGCGACGGCGGCCAAGGTGTTCGGCTCGCCGGAGGCCGTGTACCGGCTCGTCGAGGGCGTCCAGGTCTGCGAGTCTGACGGAAAACGATCTGACAGGGATCGCGTTGCCCGGTGGGTGACCGGCCTCGCGGACAAGGCCATCCGAGGAGAGCACTGGGCCACGTTTGCCGAGCTTGCGTGCCACGCCGCCATCTTGCTCAACGCTGTCGAGCGGGACCTCCCCCCGGAGTGGGAGCGGGCGCTCCGGGCCGCACTCGAAGCGCCGGACGCGTGGATCTCGCTTTACATGTTCGCCCACCACTACATCGACACGTTCAAGCCGCGCAAGAAGAGCGCCCCCGACTGGCTGCACCTCCTCCACTCCGATCAGCGCCTCTATGACGCGGTCGATCGAGGACTGCGTGAGGCGGGACGACTCTACTGCTCGGCCTGCAAGCGAATGACGTACCAGCGGACACTGTCCGACGACGACGCGCTCGCCGTCTACGACGCCCTCCTGAAGCAGGCCCTCCGCGAGATCCGGTCGACCGCGTCAGGCCGAGCCGCGTGGGGCCGGATCGCCGAGCACGCCCTAAGCTGCCTGCCGGAGAGCGAGGAGCGGATCGCCGACGCGCTTGCGACGGCCGGCAAGGCCCTGGACTCCCACGAGTGCGTGCGCCGGCTCGTCGAGGGCGTCCGGGTCTGCGTTGAGGGCGTCCAGTACAGCGACGACGACAGGGCCCGCACGCGGCGGTGGGGCGCCAGCATGGCGGACAGGGCGATCCGAGGCGAGCGCTGGGCCACGTTTGCCGAGCTTGCGTGC
>JAHCJE010000182.1 GCA_026128865.1 Phycisphaeraceae bacterium
ACAGAGCACGAAGCACGAACAGAGCACGAAGCGCGAACAGAGCACGAAGCGCAAGCGAGTGCCACCTCCCTCTTTGGCCATTTGGAACTTTGGCCCTTTGGCCCTTTGTCCCATTGTCCCGGCCGCCGACTCCCCGAGGCCGGAGGGGGTTCCTCCATCGGCCTCGCGCCCCCCCTTGCGGCCGCCCGGAGCCGATGCACGGGACGCACCATCAGAAGATCATCTGCATCTGCAGCACGAAACCGACCTGTCCGCCATCGTTGTCCGGCATCAGCCCGGTGCTCGAATCGGGAGCGCGGACGATCGATGCGGAGTCGGCCTGCGCTTCGGGGTAGCAGGTCACTTCAGCCGACAGTTTCAGGGCGTGACTGTTGGGGATGAAGTACCAGTTCACGCCCGCGGTGATGGCCGGGAAGTCGTCGCTGCCGCCGCTGCGGTCGTCGTCAGGCATGACGTGGGCGTAGCGGGCGAAGAGTTCGGCATGGTCGGTCACGAACACGCCGCCCTGAACGACGAAGCCCACGTCGCTGTACGAGTCCCCGGACCAGTCGATCACACGGCCCGTGACCGCACCGAGCAGGTTCCACCCGTCGTTCTCGTACCCGATGTCCGCGGTCCATGAGAAGAGGTCCGGCTCGCCTGGAGCGGTGGAGGGCGCGCCGGTCATGCCGTCGCGCTGCCAGTGCCCGCCCAACCCGACGAGCGCGCCGGTCTTGTCGCCCCGGAACGCGATCTGGTCTCGGTACTGTCGCCACGGCGCCTCGCCGAGCCGGGCTTCGAGGCGCCCGGTGAGCGCGAAGTCGGCCTCAGCGTCGGAGAAGTAGGCCGTGTTGAGGGCGCGCCGACCGTCCGAGACCGCGCCGGTCAGCCGCACCCGCTCGGCCTCGTAGGTGAACTGCACGCCCTGCGAGCGGTCGATCCTGAAGATACTCGCGACGAGGGAGTTCTCGACTGTCTGGAGCTGTGTTGGGCTGCTGGCGTAGTGCTCGCGGTCGAACGGCGGCTTGAACTGTCCCCACCGGATGCTCAGCCCGCTCTCGAGCTTGTACTCGCCGTAGGCGTCCTGAAGCTCGAAGACGCCGGTCTCGCGGTTGAAATTGCCGAGAATGCGGTAGGTCAGGTTCGGCTCGATAATGTGGCCCCGGAAGTCGAGGCGAGTGCGGTTGAGCTGGAAGCCGCCGACAAAATCGTCTCCGGCGTCGGTGCCCGCGTCGAAGGCGGCGTAGTACCTGAACTGCACCTCTCCCACGATCGAGAGCTTGAAGTTGCCGTCCGCGCTGCCGACGAAGAACCGGCCGTCGTGCCCCGCTGTCTTCGCAGAGTCGAGCAGCGAGGCACGCGTCGCGGCATCGGCCAGCAGCTCGGCCTCGAAGGCGCGGGCATCGTCCGTTGAGACCTCCTGCGCCACGGCCGGGTGGGCGAATCCGGCGGCCAGCGAGAGAACAAGTGCGTTGCGGATCACGATCGTCTCCTTTCTTGTGCGCAGACCGATCGCGCCGCGGAGCACGTCCGCGCTGCCGCGGCCTGCCGGTTCGGGAACTTCAGAACACGTGGACCCGACGCGGGGTCACGTAGACGCGGTCTCCGTGCGACGCCCGCAGCGCCGCGAATCGATCCTGGGGAACCTCTGCCGTGATGAGCTTGCCGTCGCTGAGCTGGAGGTCGAGCCGAGCGACCGAGCCGGCCGCGTGGATGCGGAGCACCGTCGCCGTCATGCTCGGCTTGCCGTTGGCGACGTCTGAAAGTTCGAACTCGTGAGGACGCACGAAGACCTGTACCTCGCCCTCCCGCTGGCGGTCATCGGCCGAGGCGACTCGGATATCCGCGAACTCGACCTGGCGCCCGATGGCGCGGCCGTGGAAGGTGTTCACCTGCCCGAGGAAGTTCATCACGAACTCCGTCCGGGGCGTGTGGTACACCTCCGCCGGCGTGCCGATCTGCTCGATCCTGCCGCGGCTCATCACCACGACCCTGTCCGCGATCTCGAGGGCCTCGTCCTGATCGTGGGTCACGAAGACGCTCGTGATGTGGAGTTCCTCGTGAAGCTGGCGGATCCACTGCCGGAGCTCGGCCCGGACCTTCGCGTCGAGCGCTCCGAACGGCTCGTCGAGCAGGAGCACCCTCGGCTCGACGGCGAGCGCCCTGGCCAGCGCGACACGCTGGCGCTGACCGCCGGAGAGCTGGGCGGGGAATCGTCCGGCCAGCCCGTCGAGCTGGACAAGCCTGAGCAGTTCGTGCACCCGCTCGCGGATCTTCGCCTTCTCGGGCCGCTTGCCGCGGGGGAGCACCTTGAGGCCGAAGGCGATGTTCTCGAACACGGACATGTGACGGAACAGGGCGTAGTGCTGGAAGACGAACCCGACGCGCCGCCGGCGAACCGGCGTGCCGGTGATGTCCTCCTCGTAGTAACGGATCGAGCCTCGTCCCGGGTCGAGATCCTCCAGGCCGGCGATGAGCCGGAGCAGCGTAGTCTTGCCCGAGCCGGACGGGCCGAGCAGCGCCACGAGTTCCCCCGTCGGGATGTCTGCGGAAACATCGTCGAGCGCTCGAAACGAACCGAACGTCTTGGTTACATTCCGAATCTGGATGCTCACACTGAATCCTCCCCGGCGGCCGCACGCCCGATCTGACGGCGGACGCGGTACTCAACCAGCGACTTGAGCACGAGCGTGATGATCGCCAGAACCGCGAGCATGGACGCCGTGGCGAACGCGGCGACGAAGCTGTACTCGTTGTAGAGAATCTCGACGTGCAGCGGCAGGGTGTTGGTCTCTCCCCGGATGTGCCCCGACACGACCGACACCGCCCCGAACTCGCCCATGGCGCGGGCGTTGCAGAGGATGACGCCGTAGAGCAGCGCCCAGCGGATGTTGGGCAGCGTCACCCTGCGAAAGATGGTCCACCCGCGCGCGCCGAGCGTCATCGCGGCCTGCTCCTCCTCGGTGCCCTGCTCCTCCATGAGCGGGATCAGCTCTCGGGCGACGAACGGGAACGTGATGAAGAGCGTGGCGATCACGATGCCGGGAACAGCGAAGATGATCTTGATGTCGTGCTCGGCGAGCCACGGGCCGAGCCACCCCTGAAGGCCGAACACGAGCACGAAGATCAGGCCGGCGACAACCGGCGAGACGGCGAACGGGAGGTCGATCAGCGTGACGAGCAGCGAGCGCCCGGGGAACTTGAACTTCGTGATCGACCACGCGGCGCACATCCCGAACGCCACGTTGACCGGCACGGCGATCGCCGCTGTGAGAAGAGTGAGTTTGATGGCCGAGAGCGCGTCCGCGTCGTTGAAGCTGGCGAAGTACGCCGCCGCACCCTCGCGGAGCGCTTCCGCGAAGATCACGACAAGCGGCAGCACGAGGAACAGCGCGAGGAAGCCGAGGGCGATAGCCGTCAAAGCCCATCGCACCAGCGGCGCGTCACGCGTCGCCGGAGCCTGCGCCCGCGAACCACCCGCCAGACCGATCCCGATCGCGCCAGCCATGCGTACCTCCGATCAGCGTGAGCGGGCCGTCTTCCACATCTGGAGGACGTTGATGACGAGAAGCATGACGAACGAGAACCCCAGCAGGACGACGGCGATCGCGGTAGCGCCTGCGATGTCGTACTGCTCCAGCTTCGTGATGATCAGCAGCGGCGTGATCTCGGTGCGCATCGGCATGTTGCCGCTGATGAACACGACCGAACCGTACTCGCCGACCGCTCGTGCGAACGCGAGCGCGAACCCGGTCAGCAGGGCAGGCAGGACCGAGGGAATGACCACTCTGCGTACGGTCTGGATGCGTCCCGCTCCCAGGCTCGCGGAGGCCTCCTCGATCTCGGCCTCCAGGTCGGCGAGCGCGGGCTGGAGCGTGCGCACCACGAACGGCAGGCCGATGAATACGAGTGCGATGAGCACGCCGAGCCGGCTGAACGCCGCCTTGACGCCGAGTTCGTGGAGAGGCCCCCCGAGCCAGCCGCTCTGCGCGTAGAGGGCCGTCAGCGCTATCCCAGACACCGCCGTCGGCATCGCGAAAGGCAGGTCAACGAGAGCGTCAACGATCTTCCGCCCCGGGAAGGAATAGCGGACCAGCACCCACGCGACGACGAACCCGAAGACGAGGTTGATCAGGGCCGCGAGGAGCGAGCCCCCGAGACTCAGCCCGAACGACGCCATCACCCGCTCGTCGGTGATCGTGTCCCAGAACTGGCGCCACGTCAGCTCGGCCGTCTTGAGCACGAGGCCCAGGAGAGGGATGAGAACGATCAGGCTGA
>JAHCJE010000183.1 GCA_026128865.1 Phycisphaeraceae bacterium
CGCCCTACGATGATCAGACCGGCGCGCGCTTCCTCGAGGAGAACGGCTACCCGGTCGGCTGGTTCTTCGGGCGCGACGACGGCGGCGAACGGGCCGAACTGACATTCGCCGTGCAACGACCCGCAACCGCCACGACGAGCGACATCGTCGGTTCATGGTTCTTCCAGTCGCTGACAGTGAACTTTGCCGTCGAGCGAGGCTTCGTCCACGGCGGCACCGCCAGCATCGGGCCGGGTGCAATCGTCCTCACGCTCACCGGCGCCCCGGGCACGCCGCCTGTCGCGGAGTCCCATGCGATCGCGAGCACGGGGGCGATGGGCAGATTCAATCTCGTACGGGGTCTGGAGGATTCCGTGCTGTATATGAGCGCGGACGGCTCAGTCATCATCTGGTCCGACGCCGATGCCGCGGACGGCGACATCGCCATCGGCATCGGTGTCCGCGGCGCGCCGTCGCCGACGGTCGCGGGTGTCGCGGGTCTCTACCGCGTGACGCTCTTGGATGCCGGTGCGGACGGTCTCGCCTTCGAGCCTGTTGACTATGCCCTGACGCTCAATCAGAACGGTACATTTTCTGCAGTCGAACTTCTCGACTTCGAGGATGGCAGCTCTGACCCGGCCTTCACCGGTGCGTGGTCCGTCTCCGGCAGCACACTCCGGCTGACGCTGGGCAACGGCGACGTCTACCAGTTCATCATCTCCGACAACGACTCAACGCTCCTCGCCTCGGACGTCATCTTCCAGAGCGGCGACTTCCGCAAACTTCTCGGCGTCGGCACGCGCGTCGTCGCCGAGCCGCTCCCCCCGCTCGACTCCCTTATCGCCCTCGGCATCCTCAACGCCGACGGCGATCCCATCGCCTACGACCTCCGCCACGACGGGAAATGGCGGATTGTCGATCTCATTGAACGTGCGACCGGCCCGATCCCGACATCCACAACCGATGTCGAGGCATGGGTCGATCCGATCTCAGGTCGGCTCTTCGCGGCGACCTCGACGCCGCAGGGTGTGTACGTCTACACACGCAATGAGGCCAACGAGTGGACCGCCCGCAACCTCACCCAGGAACTCTCCGCCGCGACACGCATCCCTGGCGACCTCACCGTCTTTGCAGACCTCGACGGCCGCGTCTACATCGCCGGCATCGACACCGGCGGCAACATGGTTCTTTACAAGAACATGGGCCGGAACTCGCAGGGCGTCGAGGTCTGGTCGTTCGAGAACCTCGTCACCACGCAACTCTCGCCGAAGAACATTCCCATGCCCGCCATCGTCGGCCCGCTCATCTCCTACGTCACCTCATGGAACGGCCTGAACATCGCGGGGCTGGACGCGCAGGGCAACATCTGGTCCGTCTGGTCCGGTGACGGCGGAGTTGTCTGGTGGGCCAACAACCTCAGCGGCATCACCGGAGCGCCCCCCATCTCCAGCGGTCTCACCGCATACCTCACGTCATGGGACGGCATCAACATCGCCGGTCTCAACAGCGCTGGCCAACTTGTCGTCACATGGTGGGTACCGGCCTTTGTCGGCGACTGGGAGACCAGCAACCTCACCGACATCGCCGGCGGCCCAACGCTCGCCGGTGGCACCGTCACCAGTTATGTCGCCCCGTGGGGCGGCCTGAACGTTGCGGGACTCGACACAAGCGGCGAACTCGTGATTTATTGGTGGTCGCCGGCGCTCGAAGAAGAAGGCAAGACCTGGCAGACCACCGACATGACCTCCGGCCTCCCCGCCGAGCAGCCCCGGCCCAACTCCCAACTCACCAGCCGCGTGACTGACCTCGAAGGCGGCCAACTCAACGTCTTCGGCGTCGATTCGACGACGAACGACCTCATCCGCCTCCGCTTCAGCGCGAATGACCCCGCCTGGGCCATCCAGAACGTCACCGACGACGCCATCCCCGACTAAGTGTCGATCCCCTGTCCCCAGGGGAAGGAGTCTGCGCGGCCCTGCAGGCACGCGCAACGGCGGGACTTCGGGCAGGCCGTTCGCCGTCCGACGGCTTTCGGTACCCACCGTTCAGATGCCCCTGGGAAGCCGCCGTCCGTTGTACAGTGGATGAAGATCCGTGCTGGGGGGCGTGCGGTCGAGCGCTCCTCACGGGCACACGCATTTGTGCGGGAGGATCGCCATGATGACGTTTGCGTGTCTAGCAACTGTCGCGGCCGTGCTGGGGCAGTGCCCGCCGAGCGTGATGGTGGTTGAGGGGTCGCCTTGGGGTATCGAGGCCGGCCACAGCGTGGCTGTGCGCGGTGTCTGGGCCGTCGTCGGTGCTCCACTCGAGAGTTCCCATGGGAGTTCTGCGGGTGCGGCGTTCGTGTGGCGGCACGTCGGCGGCCAGTGGCAGCACGTGCAGACCCTGTGGGCGCCGGATGCCGCTCCTCAGGCGTACTTCGGGTTCTCCGCAGCGCTCGACGACGAACGCATGGTGATCGGGGCGCCGTTCGACAACGCCAACGGTCCGGACAGCGGGTCCGCCTACGTTTTCCGGCGCACGGGCGAGACGTGGGCGTTCGAGCAGAAACTCGCCCCTCCGACACACTCCCCCGACGCCTGGTTCGGTTTCTCGGTCGCGCTCGAAGGCGGGCGGATCGCCACCGGAGCGCCGGTCAGGCTGTACCCGCCCGACCTGCCCGGCGCGGTCCACGTGTATGAGAGATCCGGCGAGTCCTGGACGCACGACGCGAAGTTGAACGCTCCCCAGCCCAAGGCCGACGACCAGTTCGGCTTCGCCGTCGCGCTGGAGGGGGACATTCTCCTGATCGGCGCTCCGAACGACGACGCCATTGCGCCGCTGGCCGGCGCGGCGCACGTCTACTCACGCGAGCCGACAGGCTGGATCGTCGCGCAGACGCTCCGCGCATCCGACGGCGCGCAGGCGGACTTGTTCGGGCGTGCAGCCGCTCTCGCAGGCGGCGTCGCGTTCATTGGCGCGCCCCACGCGGATACGCCCGCGGTCAACGCCGGCAAGGCGTATGTCTTCACGCCCGGTGAGGGCGGCTGGACCGAGTCGGCGTGTCTGACCGCTCCGATTCCCGTGGCCAACGACGGGTTCGGATGGGCCATCGCGTCGGCCGGAAGCAGGCTGCTGGTCGGCACGCCGCGGGCGCACCTCGCGCCGGGAGCCGCGCACGTCTTCCGCCGTCTGGACGCCGCATGGTGGCACGTGCAACGGATCGACGCCCCGCCGAACGTCGGCAACACGGGGTGGTTCGGCGCCGCGGTCGGCGCTGACGGCGAGCTCGCCCTGATCGGCGCCCGCAGATCCGACGAAGCGTGCCCGGGCGAGAACTGCAACGCCGGCGCGGCCTATGCCTACACGCTGCACGAGTGCGGGTGCGCGGCAGACCTCAACGGCGACGGGGCCGTCAACTCGCTTGATTTCATCCTGTTTCTCATCGCGTACGTTGGCCAGAGCCTTGACGCCGACTGGAACGGTGACGGGCAGATCAACTCGCTCGACTTCATCGCGTACCTCGGCGACTACACGGCCGGATGCGCGTGATCGCAGGGATCGTCCGCGTCTGGCGGTCCAGGAGTTGCCGCACAGCCGGGCGCACGCTGCGGTTTACGCCGCCTCTTCCCCCGCCTCGATCCCCAACGCCTTCATCTTCTTGTACAGCGTCGTCCGGTTGATCCGCAAGTCGTCCGCGGTCTTCTGCCGGTTCCAGTTGTTCGCCTCCAGCGCACGCAGGATGATCCGTCGCTCCGGCTCCCGCAGCGCATCCTCCAGCGCCATCGGCCTCCACTCCGCCTCATCATCCGCGACTGTGCCGGTCGCCAGCCGCGCAAGCACGCCCGCATCCGCCTCTCCCGTCACGTGCGGCGGCAGGTCCTCGAGCCGGATCGTCTGCCCTTTCGTCAGCACCACCGCCCGCTGGATCACGTTCTCGAGTTCGCGCACGTTGCCGGGGAACGGGTACCGACGCAGCGCTTCCATTGCCTCGCCGCTGATCCCCGCGATCTGCCGCCCCGCCTCGGCCGCGTAACGCTCGAGGAACTTCTCCGCCAGCATCGGCACGTCGCCCACCCGCTCGCGCAGCGGGGGCAACTCGATCTTCACCACGTTGATCCGATAGTACAGGTCCTGCCGGAACTGCCCGCGCGCCACCAGGTCCTCCAGCGGCTGGTTGCTCGCCAGCACGACGCGTGCATCCACCTCGACCGTCTTCGTCGAGCCGACCGGCTCGAAGCGGCGCTCCTGCA
>JAHCJE010000184.1 GCA_026128865.1 Phycisphaeraceae bacterium
ATGCGAAAGTCAGCCCGCCGCTCTTGGCGGCGTCGGAGAGGCTTTCCGCATGAGCGAGAGTGTCTTCCGATACGTGGCGGTTGACACCGTCGGTGCGCGGCGACGGGGCGTCGTCCGCGCAGCAGGCGAGCAGGATGCCTACCGCCGTCTCGCTTCGATAGGACTCACGCCGCTCAGCCTGCGCCACGCTCGTGAGCGTGCTTCGTTGCTCCGATACCGCGGAGCGTCGCTCATGGATATCGCCTCGCTCACACGCGAGCTGAGCGTCCTGGTCGAAGCCAGGATCCCGATCGAGGAGGGGTTGAGCAGCATCGCGGAAAGCGAGAAACGCCCCGCTCAACGCGAGATGATCCGCGACGTGGCGACCCGCATCCAGGCGGGCGCGTCCATCAGCGAGGCGATCGACCATCACCGGCAGACGTTCGGCGAGGTGTACGTAGAAACGATGCGAGCTGCGGAAAGAACGGGCAGCCTTGCTTCCGTCACGTCGCACCTCGCAGACATGCTCGAACGCCAGGTCGAACTTCGCCAGCAGTTGAAGCGCGCTCTCACGTATCCCATCATCGTCGTCGGGGTCGTAGCGCTCGCCGTGAGCGTCATCATCGTCTTCGTCGTGCCCAGATTCGCCGAGACTTTCGCCTCGTCCGACGTCAAGCTTCCCGTCACGACACGAGCCATCCAGGGGTTTGCAGCCTCCGTGCGCGCTCACTGGTTGGTGTACCTCGGCGCCTTCCTCGGCACCGCGCTCGCTTGCGCAGCGGCATGGCGCACCCAGGACGGCAGAGCGTTCTTCGAGCGTGCGTTCCGCCTCGTCCCCTTCCTCGATAAGGTGCTGGTCGCCGTCACGACCGCACGATTCGCCCGCGTCTTCGGCATCGCGCTCGGCTCAGGTCTGGGTGTCACGGAATCCATCGAAATGGGCGGACGCGCGACAGGCAGACCGCTCTTCGCGCAGGAATGCAACCAGATCTCAGAACGTCTTCGAGGGGGCGAGTCGCTCAAGAACTCGCTCGAAGTCGCCACGTACCTCCCGAGTTTCGCACGCCGAATGATCAGCGCCGGGAAAGATTCCGCGGAACTCTCCCGCTCATGCGGCGTGGTAGCAAAGCACTACGAACGGGAAGCCGAGCACCTGACGAAGGGCGTGAGCCAGATCATCGAACCGCTGCTCACGGTCGCGCTCGCGGTGATCGTGCTCGTGATCGCGCTCTCGGTCTTCCTTCCGATGTGGCAGATGGTCAAGCTGAACAACTAGAGGTGAACCATGGCCAGCCGCAGCTTGTACAGGCTCTCAAGCGCATTCTCGTTGCTCGAGATCGTCATCGTCGTGATCATCATGGGAATACTCGCCGCTCTCGTCGTCCCGCAGTTCGCCGGCGCGACCGACGACGCCAGAACGGCTGCGCTCGAATCGAACGTGTCGAGCGTGCGTTCGTCGATCGCGTCCTTCAGGACACGCGCGATCATCGCCGGCTCTGACCCGTATCCCACGCTCGAGCAACTGACAACGCCTGGTCTGGTCGTGCAGGGTGGGCTTCCCATGAATCCCTACTCGCGGCTGTCCGCTGTGCAGGCGGTATCGCAGCAGCAGGCGGAGTCTCGCACCGTCTCCGACCCTGACCTCTACGGGTGGAACTACTACGTGAACAACGCTTCAGACCCGCCGGTGGCGATCTTCTACGCCAACTCTACCGCTGCAACCACCTCGCCCGACGGACAGGGCGGCCTCCGCAACGCGAACGAACTCTGAGGACGCGATCGATGCTCGTTCACCACAGGACCAGCCCAGCGTTCTCGCTGCTCGAGGTGGCAGTCGTGATCGTTATCGTCGGGATACTCGCGGTCGGCGTCATTCCTGCGCTCGGTTCGACCACCGGCGCACGCCAAGCGGCGTGCGCACGAGAAGTGCACCGCCTGCTCACGCACGCACGAACGTTCGCCATGACGACCGGCCAACCCAGCGGCGTCATCGCTGACGCTTCTTCGAGCACGCTTACCTCTGTCTACATCCCCACAGGCAGCATGAGCGTCGCCCCCCTGAGAACCTCGACAGGGGCCACTGTCGATCCGCTCGTGCTTTCCAGCTCGTTCCCGAACGTGGAGATCCTCTCGTGTGTCGGAGGCGACGGATCGACGGGTCTGATCCGTCTCTGGTTCTCCCACTCCGGTATACCACAGACCCGCGACGCAGGCGGCACGTTGACCGGTTCCTTCACACAGGACGCGTCGATCTCGCTGACGGGTGGCTTCACGATCAGCGTCCGCAGGGTTTCAGGGCTTGTTGAGCGATGAACATGCTCATCACACAACACGGCCGCAGCATCATCCGGCGGGGCACCTCGCTGATTGAGGTGGTGGTTGTGGTCGTAGTGCTCGGGATTGCCGTTCCGCCCTCGGTCGTCGTCGTCCAGGAAGCGATGCTGGTGCGCACGGATGCCGTGCAGATCACACGGGCGACCGCCCTGGCGCAGAGTCTTGTCGAGCACGTGCTGGCGGACGCGTACTCCGACGCGCCCGGACTCGGATACTCGGCGTTGGCGGACACGAACGCCTGGCTCAACACGCCGAGTACCGGGCTACGAGCACGAGCGGCCGACACGACGAGCCTCTACGAAAACCTCGGGTTCTCATACACGATCGACGTGACGCCTCCGCACGCCGCCTCTGGCGCCGCGACCGGCGACCCTGGACTCGACCTCTTCCGGACCGTGACCGTGACCGTGACTTGGACCCGAGCGACAGGTGGAACCCAGTCTCTCCCCATCTCTGTCGTGGTGGCTGAACTGTGATGCGCACCCACGATTATCTCGGGAGTAGGCCCGGCGCGGCCCCGCCTGCACGTGGCGGGTTGACCTTGCTTGAAGTCACGCTGTCGATCGTCATCGTGGCGGTGATCGCCTCGGTCGTGGTTCCCGTAACCGCGTCGCTGGGGGATGCGTATGTATCTGCCGCGGACACGCGCGAGGCAGCCGATGACGCCGCGTTCGCTCTCGACCGTGTCGTCCGTCTCCTCCGCGAGGCCCCGGAGGGAGACGTGGGTGGACGGATCGGGATCGTGCGTGCCGACGCGAACGCCGTCGAGTTCACCGACACCAGAGCGGTCGAACTCATCGGCACGGACCTGGTGCTCACCGATGACGACGGCATGCAGGGTGTTCTCTGCAGAGACGTATCCGTGCTCGAGATCGGGTATCTCGCCGCTGACGGCATGACCGACTGCGCGGCAACCCCGGAGGAGACCCGTCGATTCACGGTGCGGCTCGTTGTACGCGGTGTCGAACTCCGTGCTGCAGCGTTCGCACGCGTCACCATCGTTCAGCCGGGAGGGCTATGAGGCATGAACACCCGCAAGACCGCGAGTCTGCCTTCAAGCCGCACGAGCGCACGCCGGAAGTCCGGCGTCGCTCTCGCGATCGTGATTGTTGTCCTGGCGATGCTCAACCTCGTGGTCATGGGGTCCATCCGGCCCGCCGGGGACGAGGTCGTCTTGGGAGCGATGCGTGCCGAGACCACCAGAGCCTTCTACGCCGCCGAGTCCGGCGCGTTCATCGCCGTGCGCGCGATCATTGGCGGACTGGAGCCCCCCACGATCGGCAGCGAACAAACCGTTGGTGTGGCGACCCTCACGTTCGTGAGTCTTCCACCGACGGGCGAAGTCGGCGAGATCGTGGTCGAAGGCAGGTCGGGCGAGGCACGACGCAGGCTCAACCTGCTCGTTGAATGAGGTCCGGAAACGTCGTAGCGACTGATCGGGACACAAGTCGTGTATGTCGCAGGTCGATGATGAAACTGCGGGTGGAGCCGCAGGGGAGCGTGCCCTCGTGCTGAGATCAACGAGCCTGTACATCGGGCTGTCACCGACTCGATTCGAGGTTGCCGTCGTGTCGGGATCGAACATCGAACGGTCCGCGACGGTCGAGCTCGACCCCGCGGAGTGGGATGGCTACTGGGCGGATGGGCTCATGCCCCTGGACGCGACGCTCGCAACTCTGATCAAGCGGGTCGGCGCCCGACGCGGGATGCGTACGACACTCTACCACGACGGCCCGGACACCACGGTCATGCTCACCAGCTGTCCCGTGACCGGGGATGCTGCGCTCCGCGCAGCGCGCATGCAACTGGCCGAAGCGCTGCCGTTTCTCGCCTCGAACAAC
>JAHCJE010000185.1 GCA_026128865.1 Phycisphaeraceae bacterium
TGTCGGCATCGCCGTCCGCCGAAACGCCATCAAGCGCAGACTCCGCGAGGCCTTCCGCCACCTCCAGCACGAACTCCCCCGCACCCCCGACGGCGACTCCTACGACCTCATCCTCAATGTCCGCGCCCACGACCCGCTCCCAGCCCCCGAGTACCGCCGCATCCTGCTCACACTCACCGAACGCGCCCACCGCGAGGCCGAGCGCCGCACCCGCCGCAACGACAGTGGGGGGGACGAGCCGTGACCGCGTCGCCCATGCCCCTCAGCACCGCGCACACGCGACACGCCTTGGACGGTACACAGGCGGTTCTCGGCCCTTGACCGACTGTAACTTATAGATTACACTTCGTGGGATCATGGAGATACGCCGCTATCTCACCGAGTCCGGCAAGGACGCCGTCGGAGAGTGGCTGGCGAGCCTCAAGGACGTTCGGGCACGCGCGAAGATCGCCGCTCGCATCGCCCGACTTGAGGCCGGGAACTTCGGGGACTGCAAGCCGGTCGGCGAGAGTGTCTGGGAACTCCGCGTCGATTGGGGGCCGGGCTACCGCGTCTACTACGCGATCATCGGCGCGAGCGTCGTCCTGCTGCTCTGCGCCGGCGACAAACGCAGGCAGGCCGCGGACATCCGGACCGCGACCGCACGGTTGAAGGATTACCAGCGAAGGACGAACGAATCATGAAGCCCAGGAACAGCATCCCGCACGAAGAGGCGCTCATCAAGGAACTCCGCGACGATCCCGAGTACGCCGCCGAGTATCTCAAGGCGGCCATGGAGGACAGCGACGAGCCAAAGGTCCTCCTCGTCGCGCTCCGCCAGATCGCAAGGGCACAGGGCGTCGCGAAGGTCGCCAAGCGAGCGCACATCGAGCGCGAAAGCCTCTACCGCGCCCTCTCTCCCAACGGCAATCCCAGGTTCTCGACCATCGTCGCCATCACAAAGGCCCTCGGCCTCACGCTCACCGTCGAACCAGCCCGCTGACGCCCGACTGTGCGGCGGCGATCCCGAAGACGCTCGCGACCGCCGACGAGAGTCAGGAGCGCATGCTGCGATCGCACAACGAAACCCGTCCCGCCGACAGGCTCCTCCCAGGCCCGATCGCCCGCGCCGCCTCCGCGCCCTTCATCGCCCTCATCCACCTCTACCGATGGACCCTCTCCCCCATCGTCGGCGGCCAGTGCCGGTACGAACCCACCTGCTCCCGCTACGCCCTCGAGGCCTACCGCACCCACGGCCCCATCCGCGGCACCACACTCACCATCCGCCGCCTCCTCCGCTGCCACCCCTTCGTCCGCGGCGGATACGACCCCGTCCCCATCCCCGACGCGCCCCCGCGTGCAGAGTCCGGCCCGGCAACGTATAAAGAGCCTCGCTCCCCCCAGGAAGGAACCAGATGAGCCGCCTGCCCGCCGCCAAGCGCAAGGAGCAGCTCCTCGACTGCGCCGCCGATCTCTTCGCCAAGCACGGCTACGCCCGAGCCACCACGGCCGAACTCGCCAAGGCGGCCGGCGTCACCGAACCCATCATCTACCGCCACTTCAAGTCCAAGCGCGAGCTTTTCATTGCCCTCATCGAGCGATCGGGCCGCGAAACTCTCCGACAGTGGGAGCAGGACCTCAAGGACGCCGAAGACCCCGCCGAACGACTCCGCCGACTCATCGGCGACAACCCCATGGTCTCCGAACGCGGCCGCGCTGCGTACCGCGTCTTTCTCCAGGCCATCACCGAAGTGGACGACCCCGAGATCCACGAGGCGCTCGTTCATCACATCCGCTCGCTGCACGACTTCATCGCCGAGGAACTCGTCCGTGCCCAGGAAAAGGGCCGCGTCACATCCCGCTTCACAGCCACCATCCTCGGCTGGTTGATGATCTACCTCGGACTGGGCTACGGCGTCGCCGCCGCCATGCAAGTCCAGGGCCACGGCCGCGACCAGACCGGCCTCCACGTCCAGGACGTCATCGCCCGAATCCTCGTCGGCCGCGGAGGGGGGGGGGAGAAGGAGCCCCCGGGATAGCGGCCGAGCGGCGAGCGTTCTCGCCCGCAACGGCCTGCCGCGCGCGCCGCTTTTCCCCCTATCGTTCCGGCGCATGGGTTGCACAAGCTCCAACGCGACCGCGCCCTCGCCGGCGATCGCTCCCGGCGCGGAGGCTCTCGACGCGCGCCGGGTCGCCGAGCGACTGGCACGGGCACACGGCCCGAGCGGTGTGCATCCCCGCGTGCGCGAGGTCGTGCCGGGGTTCGACGGGCCGTTCTTCCAGGCCGGGCTGGCGGGGTACTCGGACGCGGCGATGCGGATCATCGCGCGCCGGCACGGATGCCCGTACTGCGTGACCGAGGCGTTGCTTGACCGGACGCTGCTTGCGGGCGGGCGCGGGTTTGCCAAGGCCGACCTGGGCGAGTTGCACGACAACGTGCCGGGCGGGGAGGAGGACCACCCGCTCGCCGGGCAGTTGATGGGGAGCGAGCCGCGGGAGATGGCGGCGGCCGCACTGAAACTGGTCGAGCAGGGGAAGCGTGCGGACCGCGAGTACCGGCGGCTGGCGTACAACGGCGCGCTCGCGCCGGGGGTTGAGCAGCACCTGCGGCTGCCGGGGGGGGAGCAGATCGGACGGAAGAAATGGCAAATCGCAAATGAGCAAATGGCAAATGAAGAGGAGCCGACTGCGGCGTTGCGTGCTGGGGGGCATCCCTCGCGGGGCGCGGGGGAGGGGGGGGGAGGAGAGCGGGCGCTCGCTTGCGGTTCGTGCTCTGAGGACTCGTTCGCGGCGATCGACGTGAACCTGGCGTGCCCGGTGAAGAAGATCGCCAGCAAGGCGAGGGGGGGGCACTGGCTCGCGGAGCCGGAGGGGGCGATCCGCATCCTGGAGGCGGTGCGCGAGGCGCTGCCCGCGAGCGTGCCGACGACGGTGAAACTGCGGCGGTCCTTCGACGACACGCCGGAGATGGCGGAGGCGTGCCTGCGCATCCTCGACGCGGCGTACGACATGGGCTACGCCTGGGCGACGGTGCACGCTCGGACGGTCGAGCAGAAGTACGTCGGGCCGAGCCGGTGGGACGCGCTGCGGGAGATCGTGCGGCACGTGCGTCGGCGCGATCCGGACCGCGTGGTCTTCGGCTCCGGCGACGTGTGGAACGCGGAGGACGTCTACCGGATGATCGGGTACACGGGCGTGAACGCGGCGGCGGTGGCGCGCGGGTGCATCGGCAACCCGTGGGTCTTCCGGCAGGCGCGGCAACTCCTCGCGGGCGACACGCCCAGCGCGCCGAGCGTCGAGGAGCAGCGGGGCGTGCTGGAGGAGCACTTCACGCTCGCGCTGGCCGTGAACGCCGGCGCGAGACGCCCGGAGGCCTACACCGGCAAGGTGATGAGGAAGTTCGGCATCCGCTTCGCCGAGCACCACCCCAGGTCGGAGGAGGTCCGCCGACGGTTCGTGGGCGTGTGCAGCCTGGAGGACTGGCGGGGAGTGCTGGAGGAGTTCTATGCGACGCCAGCGGCGTGTCCGGAGTGAACGTGCCGCCGTCAGGAATCGTCTCGCATGACTTGCCAGGAGCGCGACATCGAGTCGTACCACAGGGCTTCCGGACCGTTATAGAGACCGGACTGCCGATAACGGGAGAACACGACCAGATTGAAGTGATCCGCTTCGGATCGCATGATGGCATACGACCACGCGCCATCACCCACCGTCGGCGACTCGATGGCCGACAGGAAGTCTGGCGCCAGATCGTCGAGGGACGCCGGGAGTCTTCCGTTCTGCTCGCGAAACGCCTCGATGGCCGCGATGATCGGCTCGGCTCGGCGCTTCGTCTCTCGGATGTCCGAGTCGCTCCATGATTCTCCGATCGCGAGGAACTCTCGCACGAACTCATTGCGGATCAGGTACATGCCGACACCCGCCGCCGCCACAACAATGAACACGAGCGGAAGGCCGATCAGCAGGCATCGCCGAAACCGTTTCCTTCTGCTGCTCATGCGTGCACCACTAGAGTGAACTCTTGACGGTGTATCCCGAAGGCGACAATGCCATGATAACGTCCTGACTCTTGCGCACTTTGACAAAGGGGGTCTCCCGCTGG
>JAHCJE010000186.1 GCA_026128865.1 Phycisphaeraceae bacterium
TGCGTGCTGGATCAGGTCCATCGCGTTGGCGGCGTTCTCGGGGTCGAGGCTTGCTGTCGGCTCGTCCGCCAGCACGAGCGCTGGGCCGCACGCGACCGCCCGCGCCACCGCGACGCGCTGCTGCTGCCCGACGCTCAACTCCTCCGGCTTGGCATTCACACGCTCCACGCCGAGGCGCTTGAGCAGTGCGCTCGCGCGCTCGCGGTGCTCGGTGCGGGGGACGTTGGAGAACATGAGGGCGGCCATGACGTTCTCGAGCGCGCTGAAGCCGTGGAGGAGGTTGAAGGTCTGGAAGATCATGCCGATCGCCCGGCCGCGGAAGAGGTCGCGCCTGGCGCCGCGCAGGTCGTGCACCGCCTGGCCGTCCACGACGACGCGCCCCGCGCCAGGCTCCATGAGGCCGGCGACGAGCATGAGCAGTGTGCTCTTGCCGCGCCCGGAGCCGCCCGTCAGCAGCATCTGCTCGCCTCGGTCGAGAACGAGCGACCCCACGTCAACGACGGTCGGCCCGCCCGCTCCGTACGCAAACCGCAGGCCGTCTATCCGCAGGGCAGGTGTTTCACCCATCGACCGGAGCCTCCCGTCGCACGCGGCGTGATCGTAGACTATGGCAAGAACCTCCTCTGTGCCTCGGTGGTGAGTCTTTCCCGGATCGGAACATGAGCGAGTTCATCGCCGTCGTCGGGAGCCTCGTCATGGCCGCGCAGCCCGCCGACGCCTCGGGGTATCGCCTCGAAGCCGTGCCGTTCACGAGCGTGCACGTTTCGGACGGGTTCTGGACGCCGCGGCTGGAGACGAACCGGGTGGTAACGATCCCGTTCGCGTTCGAGCAGTGCGAGGCGACGGGCCGGCTGGCGAACTTCGACCGTGCGGCGGGCGCGCCAGGCGAGCACGAGGGGTTCTTCTTCAACGACTCGGACGTCTACAAGGTCATCGAGGGCGCGGCGTATTCGCTCGCCATCCACCCGGACCCGGAACTGGACGCATACCTCGACGCGCTGATCGAGCGGATCGCGGCGGCGCAACTGCCCGACGGCTACCTGAACACCTACTACACGCTCAAGGAACCGGGCAAGCGGTGGACGAACCTGCGCGTGATGCACGAACTCTACTGCGCCGGGCACCTGTTCGAGGCGGCGGTGGCGCACCACCAGGCGACGGGCAAGCGCACGCTGCTGGACGTGGCGACGCGGTTCGCGGACCACATCGACGCGACGTTCGGCCCCGGCAGACTGGGCGGCACGCCGGGGCACCAGGAGATCGAGATCGGGCTGATGCGGCTGGCGCGGCACACGGGCGAGAAGCGGTACGCGGAACTGGCGCGGTACTTCCTCGAATCGCGCGGGCGGGCCGAGGGGCGCGCCGAGCCGCTCTACGGCCCGTATGCGCAGGACCACGAGCCGGTGGCGCGGCAGCGCGAGGCGGTGGGGCACGCGGTGCGGGCCGGGTACCAGTACGCGGCGATGGCGGACGCGGCGGCGTACCTGGGCATGGACGACTACCTGCCCGCGCTCGACGCGCTTTGGACGGACGTGGTGTCGTCGAAGATGTATGTGACGGGCGGCCTCGGGGCGCGGCGGTCAGGTGAGGCATTCGGCGACCCCTACGAACTGCCGAACGACTCGGCGTACGCGGAGACGTGCGCCGCGATCGCGGGCGCGCTGTGGGCGCACCGCATGGCGCTGCTGCACGCCGACGCGCGCTACGCGGACGTGCTGGAGCGCATCGTCTACAACGCGTTCCTGGCGGGCGTGTCGCTGTCGGGGGACCGCTTCTTCTACCCCAACCCGCTGGCGTGCGACGGGCACACCAACTTCAACCAGGGCACGCCGGACCGTGCCGCGTGGTTCGCGTGCGCGTGCTGCCCGGTGAACGTCGCGCGGTTCATCCCGTCGATCCCGGGGTACGTCTACGCCACGTCGAAGGACGCGGTGTTCGTGAACCTCTACATGGGCGGGACGGCGGAGATGCGCGTCGGCGACACGCCCGTCAGCATCACGCAGCAGACGGACTACCCGTGGGACGGGGTGATCCGCCTCACCATCAACCCTGAGCGGCCGGTCGCGTTCGACCTCATGATGCGTGTGCCGTCGTGGACCGGAGACAAGCCGCTCGGGGGTAGTGTGCTGCCGAGTCACCTCTACTCCTACGCCGAAGGAACCGACGAACCGCACGAGTTGCTCGTGAACGGCGAAACCGCGCCTGAACGCTGGTCGCCGGGCGGCTACAGACGCCTCACACGCATGTGGCAGCCGGGCGACACGATCGAACTGCGGCTGCCGATGCCCGTGCGGCGCGTCGTCGCCGACGAGCGGATCGAGCCGAACCGCGGGCGGGTCGCGCTCGAGCGCGGGCCGATCGTCTACTGCGTCGAGGGCGTGGACAACGGCGGCCATGCGCTGCATCTCGTCCTGCCGGACAACGCCTCGCTCACCGCGCAGCCGCGGCAGGACCTGCTCGGCGGCATCGTCGCGGTGACGGCTCCCGCGCTGCTCGCGTACTACCACGAGGAGACGGACTCGGTCGCCACGCGCGAGCATGCACTGACGGCCGTCCCCTACTACGCCTGGAACCACCGCGGGCCGGGCGAGATGGCGGTCTGGATCGCGCGCGACGCGAGCGTCGTGCCCAGGCCGCTCAGGCCCACGATCGCCTCGTCGGCCCGTGCCTCGGCCTCGCACACGTGGTCGTCGGACACCGTGCGCGCGCTGAACGACCAGGCCGAGCCGAAGCACTCGAACGACGGGTCGATCCAGCGGCACACATGGTGGCCCCGGCGGGGGAGCACGGAGTGGGTCCAGTACGATTTCGCCCGTCCGACCACCGTCTCCGGTGTGGAGGTGTACTGGTTTGACGACACGGGGATGGGACAGTGCCGACCGCCGCGTTCGTGGCGGCTGCTCTACCGCGAGGGCGGCCAGTGGAAGCCGGTCGAGGCGACGACCCCATACACGGCCCAGACCGACCGCTGGAATACGGTCGAGTTCCGGCCGGTGACGACGGATGGGCTGCGGATCGAGGCGGACCTGCAGCCGGAGTTCTCGGCGGGCATTCTTGAATGGCGGGTTCGGTGATGACCCGCAACGACGGGCCACGACTGTCAGGGAGCGATTTGTCTTGCATCGACACCATCGCTCCGACCACAATTCCCTTGACTCGCCTTCCTCTTCGTGCAACACTACACCTGTTCATGAGCACCCCAAGCCTCAGTTTGCAGCACCATCCCCATCACCATCGCGTCCCCCACGCGAACCGGTGACGGTGCAGCCGAACTGAGGCCCGCCGATCGACGCCGGTTCCCCCCGGCGTCGATTCCTTTTTGGCGGGATCGACGGCGGAGGGACGGCAGACAAGGAGCCGCCCGTGCCACCGACCACCGCCAGTGAACCCCCCCCCGCGACGCTCCGCCTCGGCCTGCCCAAGGGCCGCATGCACGAGGGCGTGATCGCGCTGCTCGCCGACGCGGGCATCCGCGTGGCCGTCTCGCCGCGAGGCTATCGGCCCGTGGTGTCGCTGCCGGCGGTGGAGGCGAAGATCCTCAAGCCGCAGAACGTGGTCGAGATGCTGCACGCGGGGACGCGCGACCTGGGCTTCGCGGGGGAGGACTGGGTGGCGGAACTGGGCGCGGACCTGGTCGAGGTGGTGGACACGGGCCTCGACCCGGTGCGGCTGGTGGCGGCCGCCCCGCGGGCGATCCTCGAGGACGGGCGCCTGCCGGCGCGGCGGCTGGTGGTGGCGGCGGAGTACGAGCGGCTGGCGACGCGGTGGATCGGCGAGCGCCGGCTCGACGCGGCGTTCGTGCGGTCCTACGGGGCGACGGAGGTCTTCCCCCCGGAGGACGCGGACTGCATCATCGACGTGACGGCAACCGGCTCGACGCTGCAGGCGAACGACCTCGTGATCGTGGACGAGGTGATGCGATCGTCGACGCGGCTGTACGCGAGCCGGGCGGCGTGGGAGGACCCGGCCCGCCGCGGGCGGATCGACGACCTCGCGCTGCTGCTGCGCAGCGTGCTGGACGCGCGGCGTCGGGTGATGCTGG
>JAHCJE010000187.1 GCA_026128865.1 Phycisphaeraceae bacterium
CCGCGTATCGCACGACCAGCCCGGCCAGGTCCAGCAGGACGCCGACGTGATCGCGCGTGGTCCCCGGCTCGTCGGCGACCAGCGCGACGGATCGCCCCGCGAGCGCGTTGAGCAGCGTGGACTTGCCCACATTCGCGGGGCCGATCGCCGCCACGAGGGGGGGGGTGAGCAGCCGACGCAGCGTCGCGCTGTGCGCTTCGTCGGCGGCGGAGTGGTCGGCGGACGGGTCGGGCGTGCCCGATTCCGCCCAGCGGCGCGGCTGGTCCGCGAGCAGGTCGATCGCCAGCGGGCTGGCGGCGCGGGCGATCGCGTCCAGCATCCGCGCTTCGAGCGAGGTCGCCGCTTCGGGGTACCCCGCCGCTCCGTGGCGGTCCTCCGGAACGCCAGATCTCGTCAGCGCCTCGCCGATCGCCCGCACGACGTGCGTTCCCGCGTGGGGCATGAGTTGAAGGGTGTGATGGGCGGGGCGGGCGGCGAGGCCCCGATCGATGCCGAAGAAGTCGCGCAGCCCGAACCGCCCCACCGCCACGGGCTTGATACCCGTCGTGGAAAAAACGCGCTCGGCATCGCCCTCGATCTGGATGATGGCGATCGCCCCCGGCCCGCCCGGCGTCAGGAGGCTCCACGACGCCGGCGCGCTCATGCGTCCCCCGCATCCCCCGCGGCCATGGCGGCCTCGACCGCGGCCTGAATGCCGATGAGTTGCAGGTCCGGCACGATGTCGTCGACGAGGCCGTCGCCCTCGAAGAGCGTGGCGGCGTCGCCGCCGGTGGCGATGACCTGCGGGTACGCCCCGTAGACCTCGGCGTACCGCTCGACGAGGAGGCGCACCATCCCCTGCGCAGCCGCCCGCACGCCGAGGATCATCGCGTGCCGGGTGTCCTTGCCGATCGTCCCGCGAGCGGGGTCGGGCGGCTCGTGGCGCAGGGCGGGGAGCGCAGCGGTCGTGCGGTGCATGGCGTCGAGCATGGCGTTCAGGCCCGGAGCGATCGCACCGCCGTGGAAGACGCCGTCGCCGTCGATGAAATCGACCGTGACGGCCGTCCCGGCATCGACTATGGCGCACGCCTGGCGCGCTCGCGCGAACGCGCCGATGGCGTTGAGCGCGCGGTCCTGCCCGAGTGTCGAGGCGTCGTCGAGTGAGTGCGTCAGGTCGAGCGGCAGTTCCTGTCCGACACGCTCGACGCGCACGCCGAGCCGGCCGCGAAGGGCGTCGGCAAGCGGCGCGGCGAACGGCTCGTTCACCGAGGCCACCGCCACGACCTCCGCCCCCTCCGCGTCCGAGGCGATCCGCTCTGCGAGCGCGGCGGGGTCGGCGTTGACCTCCGCGTGCGACCTGAGCAACTCCCGCCCGCGGAACGTGGCCCAGCGGGTTCTGGTGTTCCCCACGGCCAGCGCGAGAATCGGAAGCTCGCTTGAAAGGCCCGGTTCGTGCATCCGGCCAGCCTATGCGCTCCACGAACGGGGGGCTTCCCGGGTAGAGTCTCCGCCGATGGTCGGCTGTGCCGTGGACACTTCGGTCGAGCGGGTCCAGATGGGGGATATGCGGTTCCCACTGGGCGTCTATCCCGTGGAGCCGATGCAGCCGGTGCAGGGGTACACCCTGACGTTCGAGCCTGAGGACGGCGATGACGATGATGGCGACTGGGAGGAATGGCCCGATCGCTACGTCTTCGACGCGGTGATTTCTGCGGAGCGGGTCGAGCCGCTGTGCCGCATGCTGTTCTCGCTGATGCCGGGGCGGGTGTTCCCGATCCTGGACGTGATCGGGCGTGACGCGTACCGCGAGATCGATCCGTTCGTGGCGTACGAGCCGATCGCCCTGGACCGGTTTCTGGACGCCGTGCGGGCTTTTCGGGGGTTTTTCTTCGAGGATGGGATGTGCGGGTTCGGGGCGATGAGCCAGGAGCCGTTCTTCTACGTCTTTGTGGATGAGCACAAGATCGTGACGATCCGTGGGCAGGCAGACCTGAAGGAGAAGATCGAGAGCGTGCTGCAGGCGTTTGATCTGGCCGTGTGCGAGGAGCCTGCCGGAGCGGACGCGGCCGTCCATGAACATCGGAGTGTGGTCATCGCGCCTGAGGATCGCCCTGAACTGTTGAGCTTTGACGAGATTGTTGAGAGGCTTCGCCACGATTGGAATCTCGTCCTGAACATCGACCCTGATACCAACGTGGACGACGACGGGCGAGACCTCGGGGTGACCGGATGGCGCTGCATCGCAGTTGCCCGGTTCGCAGGGGATGAGGCACCGAAGTATGCCGAAGTTCTGCTGCGGGCCGGGTCGCTCAACGACGCCGAGGACCTGGCGCAGGAAGCCACGGACAGTCTCATCGACGGGTTGGAGGGACCGGAGTGCATCGAGGCGGAACTGGTGGCGACCGACCGGATCCGCCCCGAGACTCTCAAGGCTCTGGCCAAGCAGGCGGGCGCGAAGTTGAAGGGTCAGATGACCCGAGTCGGGGTACTGGTGGCCCGATTCTTCTAAACGGCCGTGTTTTGTTCGGTATTTGCGAACGCTTGACCTCAACGTGACCGAGAAGGCCGGAACACCTGCCGAGGCAGCGATGAATAGACCGACGGCCGCGAGATGGTCGTTCCGGTGAGTTGTCCGCGACGGGCAGTTGCGTTTCGCCGGTCGGTCCTCTATGTTGTTGGCCCGTAGGCAGGGACTAACCTGCGGGCCGGCCCGGAGACGGGCCTGACGAACGCGGCGGGGACGGCAACACGTGCCCTCCCCCACCCACCTGCAAGCACACACGACCCCGCGCGGGTCGGACGGGATGCGCCACCACGGCCGCCCGACGCACAGCCTGTCGGAGAACTGCTCATGCTGTCGAACAAGCCACGCTCGGTTCGTTCCCTCCTCGCGGCTGCGGCGGCCTTCACGGGCGCGCCGTGCTTCTTCTTCTCGTCTGCGTTCGCGCAGGCAACGGTGCCTGTGGCAACCGCACAGAGCGCAGGCGATGTGCTGGAGCGCGTGGATGAACTCCTCAAGTCCGGCAAGCCGGTCTACGCGAGACACCTGCTCGAAACGCTTCACGAGCGCGACGGCGGGCGTTCGCTGACAGACCCCGAGCGGGCGCGGCTCATTTCGCTGCTCACTTCGTCGAGCCGCATGATCCGCGCGACCGGCGAGGTCGAACTCAGCCTGCAGAAGGCGGAACTCGCCATCGACACGGGCGACCTTCGCGTCGCTGATCGGCACCTCGACGCGATCGAGCGCTCGTCGGCGGCGGACGCCAGCGATGCGGCTCGCGCGAACGAACTGCGCACGAGACTGGAGTCTCGCCGCGCGGACCTGACCCCGCTGATGGCACAGCGAGCCGTCGAGGCGGAGCAGGCGTTTGAGACGGGCGACTTCGTGCAGGCGAAGGCCATTCTGACCGAGATCGACCGCTCCGGCGTGGACCTTGACGAGGCGTCGGCCGTGAAGGTCGCGTCGTACCGCGACCGGCTGTTCGACATGGAGACCGTCTCGCCGCGCCTGATCGACGGCGGGGCGGTGGCGGCGGGAGCGATGCAGCCGGGCGTCGTCCGCCGGCAGGACAACGGGACGCAGCCCGCCTCGCAGGGCGAGATGCAGGAGGTTCAGCCCGCCTCGCAGCCCGCGGCGCAGGAGCAGGCCCAGCCCGCCGCTCAGCCCGAGCCGATGGCGCAGCCCGAGCCGACGCCGAGCCAGGACGACCTGATCGAGCGCGCGCTGCGCTACGAGGCCCAGAGCGAGTTGGCGCAGGCCGACCGCGCCTTCGACGAGCGTCGTCTGAACGAGGCGCTCTCACGCTACGACCGGCTGCTGAGGCAACTCCGCCGCCACCTGACGCCCGAGCAGGCGGCCCACGCGGAGGCCCGCCTCGCGGAGACGCAGATCCTTCTCCGCGGTCAACCCGGCGGCGTGCTCATCGACGACACGATCGAAGGCCGACAGATGGCTTTGGCCCAGAAGCGGGCCGAGTTCC
>JAHCJE010000188.1 GCA_026128865.1 Phycisphaeraceae bacterium
AATGCGCCGAAACAGCGACGCCCGATCCTCCCGGATCGGGCGTCGCGAACGCTCGACCAAGCGTCTCAGGAGCCCCGGCTCACGGGCACGGCGGGTTCGTGAAGAGGTTCAGGAAGCAGATGAAGTCCAGCGTGTTCACCACCGTGTCACCGTTGCAGTCCGCTGCCGGGTTCTGCGACGTGAACAGGTTCAGGTAGCAGATGAAGTCCAGCGTGTTCACCACCGTGTCGCCGTTGCAGTCAACGTAGCAGTCGTCCTCCGCGCGCAGAATCTCCGCGCTGATCCAGTTCGTCGCAGGCATCCCCGGCAGGTCGATCGTCTGGAGCAGCGTGCCGGACTTCGAAAACTGGTACGCGTCCACCGTGCCGCCGTTGAACGCGCCGGTGATCCAGAGGGTGTCGTCGGCGGGGTCCCAGGCGAGGCCGTAGCCCGCGCCGCTGATGAACGAGAGCGAGACGTGCTGGAGGAGATTCCCGCTCAGGTCGTACTGCATCAGGCTGGTCAGTCCGCCCACGTTGCCCGCGATCCAGAGCGTGTTCGTCTTCGCGTCGTAGGCGATGCCGGAACTGCGGTCGACGGGGACGAAGTGGACGGTGAGGTTGTTCCAGTTGGCGTCGCCGCGGACGACGGCGAAGTTGGTGTTGAAGTCGTTGTGGGCGATGCCGTAGTTGAAGGTGCCGTCGGTGGTGCCGTCGTAGACGTCCACATACGCGGGGTTGGTGTAGGGCCCGCCCCCGAGGAGATTGCCGTCGAGGTCGTACTCGCGCCCGTTCTCGCCCGGGTTGCGTCCGAGGACCCGGAGGCTGGCGTGGATGGCCATGGCGGACTCCTTGCCGGCGCCGCTGTTGGTGAACTGCTTGACGATCTGGCCGTTCTGCATGATGACGGCCTGGTTGGTGTCGTACGCGATCATGTAGAGGCGGCTGACCTGCCCTGCTGCAAACCCGGCGGTCGTGCAGAGAAGGACAGCGGCGGCGACGATCGAACTCTTCCTCAGCATGTGATCTCTCCTCGTTGCATGCCTGGTGGGAGCGCGCGGCCGCGGACGACGCCGAGTCGCCGTCGGCGCGGCCCCGCGAGCAGTGTACCCGGAGGCCGCGGCGGACCGAGCGGGAATGCCGCAAAAGCGCGTCCGCCGGCGGACTCCCCGCCGCCCTTCCGTCCGGCAGGGTCAACTCGTGGCACGAACGAAGGTCGAACGGGCGCGGTCCTTGACGACGCCCGGGAAGCGGAGCGCTCGCCCGTGCGCGACGCAATAGACACCGGGCGTGAGGACGCCGACCGCGAAGAGGGCCTCGGTCAGGTTCTGGAGTGCGTCGGATCGCTTCATTTCGAAGGGGCGCATCGCGCCGGTCACGACGACGGGGACGGGCGGGACACCGATCGCGGCGTGCAGCGCCTCCCCGGTGTGCTCGAGCGTGTCGGTGCCGTGGAGCACCACCACGCCCGAGACAGCGGAGGACGCCAGGGCGTCCTTGACGGCAGCGACGATGCGGCCGCGGTCGGCATCGTCCATCAGCAGGCTGTCCTTGCTCATCAGCTCGACGATGCGCGTCTCCGTGTCCTCCAGCCGAATCCGGCGCAGCATCCGCCGCAGGATAGACCCGCGATTGTCCAGCAATCCGGTGCGATCGTCGAAGGTCTTCTCGATCGTGCCGCCTGTCGTGATGACTGTGATCGTGCGCATGGGTGCCGGGCCGCGCTCAGTTCGGCGGGAAAAGCCGCTCAATCTCCCTCGTGAAGCCCAGGACGATGTGCATCGTCTCGGCCCTCGCTTCGATCCTGCCCTCGCTGATCACCACGATAGACGAGCCATCGGCGGAAAGGTCCCACGCAGGAACGCCGTCGTTCCCCATGCGGAACCGCCCTCGCACCACCACGTCCGGCGACGACACCCGGGGCCGACCACCGTCGATGAGCACATGCACCCGCTTGATGGTGTCACGGTCCCGGAACAGAATCTCGCCGCCGGATTCCGTCCACGTCGAACGGTCCCAGATCGGCTCCTCGCCATGCCCCTGCGAAACGTCGAGCGCCATGCCCGTATCCGGGTACGCCCCGAGGTACACGCGGTTCCCGCCGTCACGGTTCGAAACGTACGCGATCCAACGCCCGTCAGGCGAGAACGCAGGCGAGTGCTCGTCCGCGCTCGTCGAGACAATCGAAGACTTCGCCCCGGACGCGATCCGCACCGCGTCTCGCCCCGTCGCCGGAGACACGTCCACAGCCGCGAGTTCCGCACCAAGTTCCGGACGCCACGACGACACGATCAGCGGCCGATCCGACGAGTACTCGTCACGCGGCGCCGCCGCGCCGTCCGGCGAAACGACCGATACGCTCCAGTTGTTCGCCCGATTGAGCGAGACTGCCAGCGAAGAACCGTCCGGACGGAACACGAGCGACGTCGGCCTCCCCACAAGCCCCGCTCCCGCGAACACCGCGGTCGCGTCGCTCTCGCCGCGCGTGTGCCGCCAGATGCCTCCATCGTCGCCCGACACGTAGAACACCCGCTTCGAATCCCGAGGGTCGAACCGCGGGCTGGCCTGCACGCTCGCGGACGTCAGCAGATCGACAGGCGGAACGCTCCGATCGCGGCTCAGCAGAACGAGCGTGTTTGCCGACTGTGCGATCGTCCCGGGGATGTACGCCAGTGTTCCCACGCTCGATAGCACGAACTCGCCCGAATGCCGATCCGGCGACGCCAGAATCCGCTCGACAACCCGCACAGGGCTGCCTGTCGTAACGAGCCGGTCCGCGTCGAAACGAACCGCGTACAGCGAAGACCCGCGCACGCACACCAGGTAGCCGCCGCCGTACCGCGCCGCGGAGTACCCCTTCACCACCACCGCGGGCTCGTGCTTCCCGTCAAGACGCAACGCCATGATCGCCGCAGATTCCGGGCCGTCCATCGACGCCGCCGTAAACACGATCGTCCGTCCGTCGGGCAACACGTGCGGCCAGACGTGCGCCGATTCCGATTGCGACCGATCCGCCGTCGTCAGCCGCGTCGGCGTCCCCCCCTCGGAACCCACACGGAACAAGCCCGATGCGGACGACCCGACCGATGCGAACACGATCGTGTCGTCCGCGGTCCACGCGCCGCCGGCTGCCTCATCGGGCACCGCCGCAACGTCCTGCACAAAGCGCTGCCCGCCCGTCAGCCCAACACGACGCAGACGACCGGGCGTAAAGAACCCGAGCGACGAGCCGTCCGGCGCGAAGAACGGCATCCGCCCGTCGTCGGTCCCAGGGATCGGTTCCGCCTCCAGCGTGTCCAGCCTCCTCAGGTACAACCGCGCGCCGCTCTCGTCCCGCGCCCGATACACGAGCTGGGATCCGTCGGGCGAGATCGCCGCGGCGCCTGCCCCATCCGCCGCGTCGAACGACGCACCAGGTGGAGGTGCGAGCACGAACCGGGCCGGCGCAGTGGCGGCAGGCACAACGCTCCCATCGCTCCCTCGCCCCTTGATCACGATCGCCAGCAGCGTCGCTGCCAGTGCAACCGCGAACGCCGCAACGATCCACGGCGACTGCGACAACCACGTCGGTGCCGGAGCAGCCGCAGACACACGGGTATGAAACTCCTCCGCCGCGTCCGGCATCGCACCCGACATCGCACCATACGCGTCGTGCAGTTCGATCCGCGCATCGCCAAGATCACGAAGCCTCCGCTTCGGGTCCTTCTGCAGGCACTTGCGCAGCACCTCGCGCACACGCACCGGAACCTCGAGCGGCAACTCGTTCCACTCCGGCTCCGAACGAAGGATCAACGCGATCGTGTCAGAGATCGTGTCCGCACGGAAGGGCGGCGTCCCCACAAGCGACTCGAACAACACGCACCCGAAGCTCCACACGTCCGTCCGCTTGTCCAGCGGACGGCCACGCGCCTGCTCCGGAC
>JAHCJE010000189.1 GCA_026128865.1 Phycisphaeraceae bacterium
CGTCCACGCCCTGTTTGACCGCAATATCACCATCACGCCCTTGCAGTACGACCTGACCCGCCACACCGACCTCGAACGCTGGCGTGCCGCACTGCGAGAGTGATCGTCCCCTCACACAGGCCGGCGTGTCGGGTTCAGCACCACGTTGTCACGCCCCAGCACCAGCACGTCCGCGATCTCAACCGCCTCCCGGAAACTCTCCAACGCCTTCTCAGGGTCAACACACCGCGTCGGCACGCGCCCCTGCTCCAGGTGCTCCACCGTCGGGATCGCGTCGCCGCAGATCAACGTCGTCTGCGCCCCGGTGATCAGCAGCCCGCACGTCCCCGGCGTTACACCCGGCAACGGGAAGAGGTCCACGCCGCGCTCGAGCCGATCCGGCGCGGCTCGGCAACGCCGGAGCAGCGCGACGCGGTACTCCAGTTCCGCTCTCGCATCCTCCTCCGCGTCGGCCGCGTCGGCGAGCAGCCGCGCCAGCGGCACACCCACCCCCTCGCGCTCCGCCTCCGAGATCAGCCACTCCGCACCGTCGAACGCCTCGATCCCGCGGCAGGTGTCCGCCTGGAAACTCGTCAGGAACACGTGCGTCACGTCGTCGGGCGAAAGCCCAGCCCGCTCGTCCAGTCGTGCCGCCAGGGCCGAACCAGGCAGGCCCGGATCGACGAGGATCACCGCCTCGCCCGCGCGCACGAGCGTCGTCGTCGCGTGCCCGGTGCGAACGCGCCGCTGCTTGTCCCGCAGCGGGTGCTCGGCCAGCGTGCCGATACTGATGACACGAACCTCCACGGCACGAGCCTCCGTTCCTCAATGATCCACGTGATCGTTGCGCAGCCGTTCCAGCGCGGGGTGCTTCTCGCGCTTCTTGCGCGCCAGCGCCTCGATCACCGGCGCGGGCACCATGGTCCGAAGCCGCCCCATGTCGTCGCCAAGCGCGGCGATCTGCCGGATCAGGCTGGAACTCGTGTAGGCGAAACTCTCGCCCGCCACCACGAACGCCGTCTCCAGCCCCGCCACCTCGCGGTTCGTCACCGCCTGCTGCACCTCGTACTGCAGGTCCGAGAGGTTGCGGATCCCGCGCAGCAGCGCGGTCGCCCCGACGGACCGCGCGAAATCCACCGTCAGCCCGCCGTAGGAATCGACGCGCACCGGCGCCTCGTCCGGTTCCTCGGCCTCCAGGTCCGCGACCAGCCGCCGCGCCATCTCCACCCGCTCATCGACCGTGAACAACTGGTCCTTGCCTGGATGCCGACCGACCGCCACGATCAACTCGTCGAACAGCCGCCGACCGCGGCGCACCACGTCGAGGTGCCCGAAACTCATGGGGTCGAACGATCCCGGGAACACGGCCCTGTGGGTGCGCGGCATGGACGAAGTCTACCGCCCAGCCCGCACAGACCGAACGCCCTTCCGCCTCCGTCCCCAGTGCAGGTGGACTGGTCCACCAACGTTTCGCACTGTTCACTCGGTTCGTTGTGCGGGCCGTCCTCCGTGCCCGCCGAAGGTCAGGGGCCTTTCGACCTGCCGCGCCCGATCCGAGCGGAGCCTCACGGGCGACCGATCCCCTGCCACGCCCCGCGCCGGTCGCCTCATCGGTGCGGGGCATTTTCGCGCCGGCCCCACGCCGCCGACCCTCACTGCTCGATCACGAACTCGTCAAAGAGCGTCGATTCGCGCCCTTGCGGGTCCACCGTGCGGAAGACCGCCTTCAGCAACAACCGCCTGCGTTGCCCCTGCGGCGTCTCGCCGCGCTCGACCGCCTCGCGCCGCGAGATCATGTCGCGCACCCACGCCGGCACGCGGCCCAGCCGCAGGCGGTACGTCCGCGTCGCGGGGTCGAACAGGGCCGAGTTCACGTCGGGCTGCATCATCTCCGGCACGGGCCACGTCGCCTCCTGGCGCAGCGCGCTCCCGTCCGTCGGGTACGAGAACAACTGCACCTCCAGTTCGCCGACCGCCTTGACCGCGTCGCCCCAGCGGTCCTTCAACTCAATGTGGCACATGATCACGTCGCCGTGCTCCCGGTCGCGCGTCAGGTGCGTCAGCGGGTAGATGCGGATCGCCGTCGGGGCGAACGGATGTCGCATCGCCGCCATCTCGGACGGGCCGGCGTCCGCGCCGGCGCGCGTCAACGAGCACCCCGGCACGAACGCCAGCATCGCTGCACACACCACAATCGAAGCGGCTCCCGATCGGCTCATCGCGGTCCAGTGTACCGCACGGGCGACGGCCCCGCCGGCCGGCCCGACATCCGTGCTCCCGTGCCGCACGCAGACCGCAGCCGCTCAACTGCCGCGCTCAGGTCGCGCACTGCACCCTCGACCCCCACCATCGCGCGCGTGTTCGCGCTCACCGTCGAGAGCAGCGCGTCCAGCGATGCCCGCTCGCGCGTCAGCGCATCGTGGGCCTCGGCCAGTTGTCGCTCGCGCGATGCGGCCGCGCGACGCTCCGCGAGCCACATCCACCCGATCAGCCCGGCCACGCCGAACTGCGCCACCGCGCCCGCCAGCCCCGCTTCCATCCGCTCGCCCTCCGGCATTCCGCCTTCTTCATCCGGCCTTCGCCCCTCCCCCCCTCACGACGTCCCGACCCGGCGGAACACCGCCACGTACGCCACCGACCGCAAGCGACCGCGATCGGTGCGATCGCCCTCGCGCCAGTCGATGAACGTCATGTCCGGCCACGACCGGCCGTGCCAGTCCACCAGCGTGCCCGGCGTCGGCGACTCCTGGAGTTGCGCCACGACGGCGTCGCGCAGCATCCACAGCGCACTCTCGCTTGTCGCCACCAGCCGACCCCTGACCACAACGTCCAACTCACCCAGACCGAGCGCGATCGTGCCGGGCGATACATCGCCGAGCTCCAGCCGCGTGAGCATCAACTGCCCCTGCGCAGCCAGCGCAAACCGATGCGGCCCGCTCCCGAACAGGTCGATGCCCTTGAACGAACTGGCCATGCGTCCTCCTCAGCATAAGAGAAGTGGCAGAGTGACGGAGTGACGAGTGACGAGTGACGGAGTGGAAACTCAGCGAACTCACTTCATTCCGGCTCAACGGGATCGTCGCGAAGAACCGTCGCACGCCTCTTCAGCCCGAAGGGCTGCACGCTCGTAGCCGGGGGTTGAGTGGCGAGTCCGCGAGCCGCGAAACCCCCGGACCTGGCCCATCATTCCTCCCGACCCAGAATGGGTCGTCGAGCATTCCGACCATCCCGAACTACTCCGAACGATTCCACCTCGCCGCAACTCCCGTATCAACCTTCTGTCTCCGCCCTCTTCGCGGTTTTCGCGCCCTTCGCGTTCAACCCGTTCCATCCCGAACGATCACCCCGCCGCCTCCACGACCACCGGGTCCGCCGCGCCGTCCGGCGAAACGACCACGAGTGTGACCGTCCGCGTCGCCCCCCCCTTGACCGACAGTTCGTGCCGAACGTCGAGCACGACCGCCTGCGCCCGCACGCGCTGGCGTGCCGCGTCCGTCCCCGCGGGCGAGCAGTCGAACGAGAGTTCGCCCGCGTCGCCGGGCTTCGGGCCGTCGGGCGCATCGCGCGTGATCCCCTGCACCACGCGCACCGTGACCTCCTGCTCCGGCACGTCCGCCAGCGCGACGTGCGGCCACAGGTCGGACCACTCGACGACCTTCCGGCGCGCCGAGCGGTCCACCACGACCGCCGACACGTCCTCCCAGGTTGCATCACCGAACCGTACCACACGAGGCGTCAGCAGCAGCATGTCGATCTCCTGCATGGAAGGCCTGAACGCGAAGGGCGCGAAGAGCGCGAAGCGAGTGGGGCGGGAAGCCGGGTTGAAGATCGGTCACTCCGTCACTCCGTCACTCTGCCACTCTGCCACTCTGCCA
>JAHCJE010000019.1 GCA_026128865.1 Phycisphaeraceae bacterium
CGTTCGGACTCACACTCTCCACCATGCCCCCGCTCCGCTACCAGTACGTCGCGGCGATGGCGGTCGCCCGCCACGTCCACCCCGACGAGCACAAGCCCCACAACCCGCGCCTCAACCCCACCGGCGATCAGGAGTGGCCCGGCTTCGTCGCCCACGCCATCGTCGAGCACCACGCCAAACTCACCAGCGCGTTCAAGTCCGTCCGCACCCTCGAAATGCTCAACGACCCCGCCCGCGCCCACCAACTCGAAATGGCCCGTGCCAACGTGCTGGTCCACATGGGCCACCTGTCCCACTTCGTCGGCGACGCCGCCCAGCCGCTCCACACCACGATCCACCACCACGGCTGGGTCGGACCCAACCCCCGCAACTACACGACGGAGTACGCGTTTCACCGCTACATCGACGGCGACATCGTCGAGTGGCACGCCCTGAACGTCGAGGGCCTTCGACCGTTCCTGGGCGATCTCCCTCGCATCGAAGCGACCGGCGTGTGGGACGCCACGATCGCCCACATCGAGCGCAGCCACGCCGCGGTCGAGCCGCTCTACACCATGGAGAAGTCCGGCGCTCTGCGGGAACACGCAGGCCGACAGTTCATCGCCGAGCGCTTGGCCGACGGCGCGATGACGCTCGCGGGGCTGTACTGGGCCGCGTGGCGGGCCGCCGAGCCGACCCCTCAACAGGTCCAGGACTGGGTCAGGTACAATGCCCTCGACGCCGAGGCAGGCTGGCGGCAGCGAACCCGATGATCAAGATCGTGCTCATTTTCCTCGGGGCCGGAATCGGCGGGGTTCTTCGCTACGGCCTGGCCGGATGGGTCCAGGGAGTGTCCGGCTCGTCCTTTCCGACCGGCACGCTCGCCGTGAACGCTATCGGATGCCTGCTCGTCGGCTTCTGCGCCGCCGCCTTCGCGGGCCCGGTGCTGATACGCGAGGAGTACCGCCTCGCGCTCATCGTCGGCCTGTTGGGTGGTTTCACCACCTTCTCCACCTTCGGCAAGGAGACGCTCGCCCTCGCCGCGGACCGGCAGTGGCTGTTCGTCGCCCTCAACCTCCTCCTGAGCAACGGCCTCGGACTGCTCGCCGTCTGGGCGGGCATGAGAGCCGCCCATCGAATCTACGGGGTATAGCCATGAACATCCCGGAGTCGGGCGTCCTGCTGCGCATCTTCATCGGCGAGAGCGACCGATGGCAGGGCAAGCCCCTCTACGAGGCCATCGTGCTGAAGGCACGCGAACTCCACCTCGCCGGCGCGACAGTCCTCCGCGGCCCGATGGGATTCGGCGCGAACTCACGCCTCCACACGACCAAGATTCTCCGACTCTCCGAAGACCTCCCGATGGTCATCGAGATCGTGGACAGCCGGGAGAAGATCGAGACGCTGCTGCCCCACCTGGACCAGATGGTGAGCGAAGGGCTGGTTACGCTGGAGAACGTCCGCGTGTACCGCTATCGCGCCTCGGATCGTCCCAAGTCCTGACAGCAACGCGTCCTCAGAGTACGGCACGCAATCCGAAGCCGAGCGCGACGGCGCAGGCGAGAACGCGCAGCGTCCCCCATTTCGCGCCGAACACGAGCGCGAACGCCGCGCCAACCACCACCAGCGAGGCCCAGTCAACCGATCCGGGTCGCGGGAGCAACACCCGCCCCGGCCCCCATGCCACCGTGAACGTCTCGTGGAAGAGGGTGTGCAGGCCGAACCAGACCGCGAGGTTCAGGATCACGCCGACGATCGCTGCCGTGATCGCCGACAGCCCGGCCGTGAGCGTCTCCCGCCCGCGCAACGCCTCGACGTAGGGCGCGCCGAGAAAGATCCACAGGAAGCACGGCGCAAACGTCACCCAGGTCACGAGCGCCGAGGCGAGGGTGCCCGCGACCAGCGGGTGCAGCCCGCCCGAATCGCGGAACGCGCCCATGAACCCCACGAACTGCACGACCTGAATGAGCGGCCCGGGCGTCGTTTCCGCCATGCCCAGCCCGTCGAGCATCTCGCCCGGCGCCAGCCAGCCGAACCGCTCGACCGCCTGCTGCGCGACGTAGGCGAGCACCGAGTACGCTCCGCCGAACGTCACCACCGCGGCCTTGCTGAAGAAGACGGCCTCCTGCGTGTACACGCTCGTTCGTCCGAGCCAGGCCGCGAGCGCGCCGACGGGCGCAAGCCAGATCGTTCCCCAGAGGATGGCGGTGCGAATCGCCCGGGCCGGGCTTGGGCGCGTGTGGTCCAGCGAGCCGTCTCCGAGCGCGGTGTCGAGCAGACCAGACTCCGCGTCATCGTTTGCGCCGTGTCCGCCAATGACGCTGAACGAACCCGGCGCGAGGCGACCGCCAACGAGACCCACAACACCCGCCCCGACCACGATGACAGGAAACGGCAGGCGGAGCAGGTGGATTCCCACAAACGCGCCGGCAGCAATGGCGACCATCACCCAGTTCCTGAGCACGCGCCGGCCGATCCGCAGCACCGCCTGCACCACGATGGCCAACACGCCCGCCTTCACGCCGAAGAACAGCGTTTCCATCGCCCACGAGTCCTGGAACGCGGCGTAGGCCAGACTGAGCACGAGGATCGACAGGAAGCCGGGCAGCACGAACAACGTCCCGGCCAGCAGCCCCCCCGCCGTCCGGTGCATGAGCCAGCCGATGTACGTCGCCAGCTGCATCGCCTCGGGGCCGGGCAGGAGCATGCAGTAGTTCAGCGCGTGCAGGAACCGCCGTTCGCTGATCCAACGCTTCTCGTCAACGAGAATGCGGTGCATGACCGCGATCTGCCCTGCCGGGCCGCCGAAACTCTGCAAACCGACCATCGTCCAGACTCGCAGCGCCTCGCGCCACGAGACCCTCGGTCGGGATGCAGGATGCGGTGGCGCCATTATCGCACGGGCACGTCGTCGTCGAACGCGTCGAACTCGCCCGGCGCGGATGCCTCCGGCCCGGTCAGACCGTACCGATCAATGATCCGCACGCACGCGTTCCAGCGCAGCACGGCATCGTCGTTCCCCTCCGGCGCGATCGCTTCAGCGGCGTCGTAGTGGTCCATCGCCGATCGGAAGAAGCCGAACGCGACCTCAGGCTGATACCCGCCAAGCAGGAGAGCCTTCGCCCATCGCTCATCGATCACGCCGGCGTAGTACGCCCGTTCGTACTCGCTCGGGAGGCGCGCCAGCAGCGGGCGCACGTCCTCGGGCTTGATCTCGAAGACGTGGAACAGGTCCGTCAGCGCAAGGATCAGACAGACCGCGGCGTCATGGTTGCCCGGGTCAACCGCCAGGACGTCCCGGCAGATGCTCTCGGCCTCACGCGGCTCGTTCAGCAAACGGTACCGCTCCGCCTTCGCAATCGCCCGCGACACGGACTCCTTCGAGATCGGCTTCAGTTCAGCCATCGTCGCCTCCGTCGGCCGGCGGAGCCGTCACGAACCCGCCTCCGGCTTGCGCGGCCGGAAGATGCGGAACAGCCGGGTCAGGGGATCGTAGAACTCGTCCACCACCCGCTCTTTGAGCGGGATGATGGCGTTGTCCGTGATCGTGATGTGCTCCGGGCACACCTTCGTACAGCACTTCGTGATGTTGCAATACCCGATGCCGTCCTTCCCGCGCAGGTCGCCAACCCGGTCCTCAACATCCAGCGGGTGCATCTCCAGTGCGGCCGCGTAGACGAAGTGCCGCGGTCCCGCGAACTCCTCGTGCTTGTGGTGGTCCCGCAGCACGTGGCAGACATCCTGGCACAGGAAGCATTCGATGCACTTGCGGAACTCCTGCACACGGTCCACGTCCGACTGCTGCATCCGCCACGTCCCGTCCGGGGCGTCGGGCTTGCGCGGCTTGAAGGGCCTGATCCGCTGCTTCACGCGGTAGTTCCACGACACGTCCGTGACCAGATCCTTCACGTGCGGGAACGCCCGCAGCGGCTCGATGATGACCCGCATCGAGAGGTCGAGGTCGCTCAGCCGTGTCATGCACATCAGCCGCGGCTTGCCGTTGATCTCCGCCGAGCACGACCCGCACTTGCCCGCCTTGCAGTTCCACCGGCACGCCAGATCCGGCGCGGACTCAGCCTGCACCTGGTGCACGGCGTCGAGGACCACCATGCCCTCGGACACGTCCGTCGTGTAGTCCTTGAACGCCGCGGACTCGCCGCTGCCTCTCGTGATTCGGAAGGTCGCTCTCGGCATGTTTGCCTCACGCGGGAATCGCGGGATTCAGAACCAGCCCTTCTTGCCGACGACGTATGTGTTGTAGAAGTCCTCGTCCGATTTGGTCAGGTAGATGATCCCCTCGATGATCCCGATGATCGCCATGAGCCAACTGAGGAACCCGAGCGTGAGCACCGAGACGAGCAGCATGATGATGCCAGGCACGGTCCGGCCCAGGATGAACTTGTGCACGCCGAGCGCGCCGAGCAGGATGCCGCAGATGCCCGCCGCGATCTTCTTGCCCTGGATGTTGGATGCCGATTCCGTCATGATCGTCGCTCCCGATGTGGTCAGGCGTTGTTTTCAGCGATGACGACCTTCAGGTCGTCCCGGATCGGCGCGAGCGCCTCGCGCCGCAGTCGCATGGATCCATCCGAAGCCCTGCTCACCACCGTGTTGTGCCTCGCGTACTCGTCGCTCTTGGACGGGTGGTCCTCGCGGAAGTGCGCCCCGCGGCTCTCGCGCCTGTCCAGCGCGGACCGCGCTACCGCTTCCGAAACGGTGAGCAGATTCTCCAGGTCCAGCGCAGTGTGCCAGCCGGGGTTGTACTCCCTGTTGCCCTCCACGCGAGTGTTCGCCGAGCGCCGCCGCAAGGCCGACAACCCATCAAGCGCACTGGCCATGTCCGACTCCGTGCGCACGATCCCGACCTTGTCCTGCATCATGTCCTGCAGGTCGTGCTGGATTGTGTACGGGTTCTCGCCCGATGCCCGGTCGAACGGCGCAAGCGCAGCCGCCGCGGCGTCACGCACCTGCCCTTCGACCGGAGCCGGCGCGGCGTGCTCCTTCGCCCATGCCGCCGCGTGCTCGCCCGCACGCTTGCCGAAGACCAGCAGGTCGGAGAGCGAGTTGCCGCCGAGCCGGTTCGCCCCGTGCAATCCGGCCGCCACCTCGCCCGCGGCGAACAGCCCCGGGACCGTGGACATCTGCGTCACGCCGTCCACCCGCACGCCGCCCATGGCGTAGTGCGTCGTCGGTCCGACCTCCATCGGCTCGGCCGTGATGTCCACCCCCGCCAGTTCCTTGAACTGGTGGTACATGCTCGGCAGTTTCTTCCGGATGTGCTCCGGCGCGTTCGGGATCTTCTCCTTGATCCACGCGATGTCGAGGAAGACGCCCCCGTGCGGGCTGCCCCGGCCGGCCTTGATCTCCCGCACGATGCACCGGGCCACGTGGTCGCGCGTGAGCAGTTCCGGCGGGCGGTTCGCGCTCTTGTCGCCCGTCACATACCGCCAGCCCTCCTCGGCATCCTTGGCGGTCTGGTTCTTGTAGAGGTCCGGGATGTCGTTGAACATGAACCGCTCGCCACGGTTGTTCACGAGCCGTCCCCCCTCGCCGCGCACGCCCTCCGTCACCAGAATACCGCGCACGCTCGGCGGCCAGACCATCCCGGTCGGGTGGAACTGCACGAACTCCATGTCCATCAGGTCCGCGCCGGCGTGGTACGCGAGCGAGTGCCCGTCTCCCGTGTACTCCCACGAGTTGCTCGTGATCTTGTACGCCCGCCCGATGCCACCCGTCGCCAGCACGACCGCGCCGGCCCGGAACACGCGGAACCGCCCCCGCTCGCGGTCGTAGCCGAACGCACCGACGACACGCTCGCCGTCCTTGAGCAGGCGCGTCACCGTGTGCTCCATGTAGAACTCGATGCCCCGGTGGATGCCGTGGTCCTGGAGCGTGCGGATCATCTCCAGCCCTGTGCGATCGCCGACGTGGGCGAGCCGGGGGTACTTGTGCCCGCCGAAGTTCCGCTGCAGGATGCGCCCGTCCTTCGTGCGGTCGAAGAGCGCGCCCCACGCCTCGAGTTCGCGCACGCGGTCCGGCGCCTCCTTGGCGTGAAGTTCGGCCATCACCCAGTTGTTGAGATACTGCCCGCCGCGCATCGTGTCCGCGAAGTGGACCTTCCACCCGTCGCGGTCGTCCACGTTCGCCAGCGCGGCCGCCACGCCGCCCTCCGCCATCACGGTGTGCGCCTTGCCCAGCAGCGACTTGCAGACCACGCCGACCGAGACGCCCGCCGCCGAGGCCTCGATCGCGGCCCGAAGCCCCGCCCCGCCCGCGCCGATGATGAGGACGTCGTGCTCGTGCGTCTTGTAGTCGGTCATGGCGAGAGTTCAACCCACGGGCACCCGCCCGTCTTCAAGCCCCGTCAGACAATGCGAAGATCCGTGATGACGCCCGCGCACAGCAGCCGGACGTAGACGTCGGTCAGTGCGACCCAGACCAGGCTCACCCACGCCCAAGCCATGTGCTTTCGGTTCAGCCAACTCACGCAGGTGTAGCACGATTTGCGGACCGGCGCGTCCGACAGCGTGTCCCTCCCGCCGCCGACGAGGTGGCGAGCGCAGTGGCACCCGAACGTGTAACCGCCCAGCAGGATCGCGTTCAACGCGAGCACGATCGTCCCCACGCCGATCCCGAACTCAGACCCCGCGCCATCGGCACGCGTGAACCACAGCGCCTTGAACGCGTCGAATGCGAGGATGACCACGAACGCCGCGGCCGGATAGAAAAAGTACCGGTGTGCGTTCTGCATCACCAGCGGGAACTTCCGCTCACCCCGGTACCGCTTGCCGCGGAACCCCGGCTCGCCCACGGCGCACGCGGGCGGATCGCCCCAGAATGCCTTGTAGTACGCCCCGCGGTAGTAGTAGCACGTGAACCGCATCCCCGCAGGCCCGACCAGAATGAGCATCGCCGGAGAGAACGGCAGCCACCCCGGCCACCAACTCGGGTGCGTCGCAGCGAACACACGCGGCTCATTCTCCTGCCCGAAGAGCAGCGGCGAGTAGAACGGCGAGAGGTAGTGCGCCCCGCCTCCGTCGTAGAAATAGTTCTGCCCCTGCAACGCGGCCCACGTCGTGTACGCGATGAACGCCGTCAGACCCAACAGGATCGCCCCCGGCTGGAGCCACCAGGCGTCGGTGCGTGAGGTCTTCCCCATGCCGCGGAGTTGGGGGAGTTGGAGGTCGGAGCCGCTCATCGAATCTCTCCGGACGGGAACGCCATGCGGCGGGGAGCATACCGGATCGGCAACTCCCCCGCCACACGAGCGGCTCCGATCGGCTGAACCGCGTGCCGCGCTATAGTCCCGCTCCCCGTGCCCGGGGCTTCCCTGCCACGACCGGAACCGACCTGATGCCCGACCTGAGCGTCACCGTACACGGCCTGCGCCTCCCGAATCCGTTCGTCGTCGCCTCGGGGCCGCCGGGCACAAACGCCAACGTCATCGCTCGCGCCTTCGACGAGGGGTGGGGCGCGGTGGTCGCCAAGACCGTCTGTCTCGACGCCACCCGGATCGTGAACGTCGCGCCCCGCTACGCCCGCCTCCGGGCCGCCTCATCGCGCGAGATTTACGGATGGGAGAACATCGAACTCATCAGCGACCGCGATTTCGGCGTCTGGCTCGACGACTTCCGGCGACTCAAGGACCGCTACCCGGACCGCGTTCTCGTCGCCTCCGTCATGGAGGAGTACCGCCGCGACGCCTGGCACGAGATCGTCGAGCGCGTCCAGGAAACCGGCGTTGACGCCCTCGAACTGAACTTCTCCTGCCCCCACGGGCTGCCCGAACGCCGCATGGGATCGGCGATGGGGCAGGATCCCGCCATCCTCGAAGAGGTCTGCGGCTGGGTGCGTGAGGTCGCCCGCATCCCGGTCTGGGCAAAGATGACGCCCAACGTCACGCACGTCGAGGAACCCGCCCGGGCAGCCCTCCGTGCAGGGTGCGACGGCGTCAGCGCGATCAACACCATCCTCTGCGTCATGGGCATCAACCTCGACACGCTCCGTCCGGAGCCGACCGTCGAGGGCTACTCCGTCGCCGGCGGGTACTCCTCGAAGGCCATCCGCCCCATCGCCCTGCGGATGGTCATGGAACTCGGCACCATGATGTTCGGCGGCGGCAACGGGCGGCCCCTCCCGGCGCCAGGCCAGTCGGCCAGGCAGGGAGAGTTCCCCAACGCCACACTCCACGCCATCGGGGGCGTCGAATCGGGCGCGGACGCCGCCCAGTTCATCCTGACCGGCGCCCACACCGTGCAGGTCTGCACCGGCGTCATGAAGTTCGGTTACGGCATGATCGACACGCTGCGCGAGGGCTTGTCGGCGTTCATGTCCCGCCACGGCTTCCAGACCGTAGAGGAGTTCCGCGGCCGCTCCCTCCGGTACTTCACGACGCACGCCGAGCTTGTCAGGCTCCAATCGCTGGCTGGAGAGAAAACCACCGACGTCGAGAAAGACTCCGCGTGGGAGAGCGACCGCTTCACACAACAGAGCGAGAGTCTCGCCGGGCGTTAGTCGAGCAGCGATCGGCCCGTCATCTCCTGCGGCTGGGCGACCCCCATCATGTCCAACGCTGTTGGGACAACGTCCGCGAGCCGCCCTCGCATCGCGCGCCGTGTGGCGTCAAACCAGCCGGCGGGATCAGCGTCGCCACGAAGCACACGAGAACGGAACGGCTCCCCCACCACGATGAGCGGCACGTCGTAGGTCGTGTGCGCGGTGTGGGGCGACCCCGAGTCCGGATCCCACATCTGCTCGGCGTTGCCGTGGTCGGCCGTGACGATGAGCGAGCCGCCCCGGGCAAGCGCTGCCTCGACGATCGCGCCGACACACTCGTCCACGACCTCACACGCCCGCACCGCCGCGTTGAGGCTGCCCGTGTGGCCCACCATGTCCCCGTTCGCGAAGTTGACGACAATGAACGGCTCGCAGTCGGGGGCAGCAAGGCGCCGCAGCACGGCGTCGCGAACGCCGAAGGCCGACATCTCCGGACGCTGGTCGTACGTCTTCACGTCGGTCGGGCTTTGGATGATCTCGCGGCGCTCACCGGGAAACGGCTCGTCGCGGTAGTCATTGAAGAAGAAGGTAACGTGCGGGTACTTCTCGGTCTCGGCGCAGCGGAACTGCGACAGCCCGAGCGAGGCGAGGTACTCGCCCGCGACGTTCACCATGCGGGGCGGCTTGGCGAAGGCAACCTTCGCGTGGCGGGCGAGCGCCTCGGAATAGGCGGTCATCATCACGAAGTCCGTGTCGAGGCGCGGACCGCGACCGAAGCCCCGCTCGCCGCTGTCGGGCGAGGGCTTCACGGCGCGCCACTCATCGTCGGGCAGGATGAACGCGCTGACAAGTTCGCGCGGGCGGTCGCCGCGGTAGTTATAGAAGATGACGGCGTCTCCACCCGCGATGCGCGAGGCGCAGAGCGACTCGGGTGACTCCCCCACCATCGTCGGGGGGACGAACTCGTCGCCGAGTTGCTTCGGGGCTTCGGGTGTTTCGTATGCCGTGCTGACGGCCTCGGCGGCGGAGCGCGCCGTGCGGACACCGTGCGCCGCGGCGTCCCGCCCCGTCAGACACGCCCACGCGCGGTGGACGCGCTCCCATCGGTGGTCGCGGTCCATCGCCCAGAATTGGCCGACGACCGATGCAACACGTCCGACACCGTGCCGGCGCAGGCCTTCCTCAACTCGCTCGACGAACGCGACACCGGTGTACGGTCCCGTGTCACGCCCGTCGGTGAAGAGATGCACGAAGACACGGTCGTGGCCGAGCCTCGCGCACAGGGCGAGGAGGGCGTCGAGATGCTCCAGTAGGCCGTGGACGCCCGCATCTGAGCAGATGCCCATGAGGTGGACGCCGCGCCCGCGCTGCTTCGCTGCGAGCACCGCCCCGACGAGCACGGCGTTGTTCTCAAGGCCCGTGCGGCAGGCCTTGGTGATCCGCACGGCCTCCTGGTCCACGATGCGGCCCGCACCGATGTTCTGGTGCCCGACCTCGCTGTTGCCCATCGTCCCCTCGGGCAGGCCGACGTCCTCGCCGCCGGTCTTGATGAGCGTGTTGGGCCACCCGGCCATGAGGCGGTCGGCGACGGGGGTCTTCGCAAGGAGAACGGCGTTGAAGGGGGCGTGGTCCGGGTTGGGGTTCGTGCCCCATCCATCGCGGATCACGAGGACAAGGGGCACGTTGCGGGGCTGCTGGCTGGGCATGGCCGGAGTCTATGGGTGCGGGCCGGGCTGTTTGCCGATACGCTGGGTGCAACCACGGAGACCGACCATGACTCCTCCCCATATTGACCGCCGACTCGGCGCACGGCCGATCGCGCTCTGCGTGATCGCCGCAGCGTGCGCGTCCGGGGGTGGCTGCGTGTCCCCGTCGGGCGACTGGGTCTACCGAAAGACGGGCATCGATCTCAGCCCGGAAGCGTTCGAAGAGGCTGCCGAGGACATCGGGCGTGCGTTCGAGGTGGTCGTCGTAGTGGCGCTCTGGTTCGCGTACGGCATCGCTGCGTGCAACTCCGGTGTCAGCTGGGGCGTGTCCGGCGGTTACCTGCGCATAGCCGAACCGCCTGCTCGCTTCTCCTCCCACTCCTACGTGGTTGACAACTGGCACTCGGACTCGACGCGTTGGCGGTCGTGGCGGTCTGACCCCGAATGAACATGCCGGACACGGCTCCCATTCGGCGTCGTCCTCGCGGCTCGGCGTGTCGGACCGGCGACGGCTGTGGGTGAGTTCGTCGGGCGAGATGCGTTCCGAATGACCGTCAAAGAGCGCGATGACGATGCGACGGTTGAGCAAGTGTCGATGGAGCCGAGTGCCGGGCTTTCGCCGTCGGGACGAACCCGCACCGCTGAGGGTCCGCTCAACACGCCGGGAACGCAAGTCCGGGTAGTTCGAGATCGGCTCGGCGAGGGCCAACTACAGAGCGTGCTTGTCCTACAAGTTATGGTAACGGGCCTCGGTTCACCTCGCACGACCCTCAATCGAAACGAAAAGTACACTCAACCCCATTGCAGCAACCTCACCCACAGACCGTTTCAAACCATGACGACGGGTCATCGGTCATCGCCCGGATCTCCTGGGCCGCCTTTCTCGCCTGTTCATGGACGTGGTGCATCGGGATGTTCTTGCCGGTGCTGTTGATCCGCGACTACGGAGCGTGGGGATTTGTTGCCTTTGCCGTCCCGAACATGGTCGGGGCGGGGGCGATGGGGTGGGTGCTGACGAGGCCGGGGCAGGCCGAGCGGCTGCGGGAGCGACACGCGGTCGCCGTGCGGGCGTTCGCGCTGGTAACGATCGTCTTCCAGTGCTTCTTCGTCGGATGGTTGGTGCAGTGGGCGGCACCGGGGCCGGTGGTGGGTGCCGTGGCGCTCACGGCGGCAGCGGGTGCGTTCCTGCTCCGATCCGTGCGCACCATGCTGCTGCTTGCGGGCGTGGTGTGGCTGACGTCGGCCGCATGTCTCGTTGGATACGTCGCGGGTGCCGGTGTGGCGTTGCTGGAACCGTGCCCCATGCCGGCGGGGTTGTTCTGGCTTGCGCCGGTGTGTGTGTTCGGCTTTGCGCTCTGCCCGTACCTCGACCCGACCTTCCTGCGAGCGGCCGCCTCGCTTGACTCACGCGGACGGCGCACCGCGTTCACGATCGGCTTCGGCGTGCTCTTCGCGGCGATGATCGCCTTCACGTTGCTGTACGGGGCGATGATCGAGCGCCTCGGCGCAGCGGCCTCGGGCGCCACGCTCGCCGGCACGCTCGTCCTCGTTCACATCGGCGTGCAGATCGTGTTTACGGTCGGTGTTCACGTCCGGGAGTTGGCGAGCGTCCAGCCGCTCGGGCGCGGGCGGGCGGCGCAGGCGCTCGTCGCAGGCATCGCGGCGGCTATGGCGGCGTTCTCCTTCCGCCTCGGCACTCCTCTCGGCGATGCGGCGGGCATGTCGGGCGGCGAAGTCGCCTACCGCGTCTTCATGGCCTTCTACGGCCTCGTCTTCCCCGCCTACGTCTGGATCTGCATGATCCCCACGCGCGACGGGCACGCCGGCCTCGCGGGCAAGGCCGGTCGGCGAAAGGCACTGGCCTGGGCCGCGGCCGTCGGCATTGCCGCGCCGCTCTTCTGGATGGGGTTCATCGAGCGGCACGAGGTCTATCTCGTGCCGGGCCTGCTCGTGGTGCTGTTGACGAGGCTCGCCGTCAGGTCGCGCCCGGCTTCATGAGTCTCCCCATTGCCTCGCGTGCGGCGGCCCGGACGGTCGGGTCTTCCTCGGCGCTCCACGCGCTATCGCTGAGGCGGTCGATTGCCGCCGCGATCTCACCCGCCGAGCCGCCGCGGGCAAGACGATCGGCGAGCAGGAGCGCGGCCGTTCGCTTCAGGTGGGCCAGCGTGATCCGCTTCATCGCGCTGCTGGCGAAGCGGGCGCGGCGCGTGGCCTCGTCCCAGCCGAGCACGTCGAGCAGATCGAACGAATCACGCCGCGCGGCGTAGTCGGGATGTGCCTCGCCCGCCGCCGCATCGTCCTGGCGCGGCGAGTTGTGCGGGCAGACCTCCTGGCAGACATCGCACCCGACCAGCCAGCCCCCGAGAGAGCCGCGAAACTCGGCCCCCATCGGCTCTCGCCGTTCGATGGTCAGGTAACTGATGCACCGCGACCCATCCACGCGGTACGGCGAAATCGCGCCGGTCGGGCAGGCGTCGATGCACCGCGTACACGTGCCGCAGTGGTCCGTCACTGCCGCGCCGTCCGCGTCGCGCATTTCGAGCGTGGTCAGAAAGCCACCGAGGAGCAGCCACGAGCCCCGCTGCGGGTGAATGAGGAGCGTGTGCTTGCCGATCCAGCCGAGGCCCGCCCGGGCCGCGAGTTCGCGCTCCGGCACGGGCGCAGTATCGACGAACGTGCGGAACCCCTCGCCGGGATGGCGTGCCCGCAGCGCATCGCAGACCGCGTGCAGGCGGCGCTTCATCACTCGGTGATAGTCGCGCCCGCGGGCGTAGCGGGCGATCCGGCCGTGCGTCGCCGCCGGCGTCGAGTCCGCCGTGCGCCCGCGCGTCGCGTACTGGTCGGCGACCATGACCACCGAGCGTGCTCCGCGAAGCAACCGCGCAGGATCCATGCGGTCCTCGGCCGTCTCCGCGAGCCAGCCCATCGTCCCGTGCTTGCCCGCGGCAAGCCAGGCCCGGAACTCCTCCCCACGCGTGGACGGCGAGCAGTCCGCGATCCCCGCCAGCGCGAACCCATGCTCGCGGCAGAGCGCGAGCGCCTCGCGGCCGAGTTGCTCGGGCGATTCGGGCACAATGGATCGTATTGGAGGCGGCCGTACCCGGTCAGGCGTGCGCCATCTGCGGCAACTCGTGCATCACCCGCCCAGCCACCACCGTACAGACGGCACGCCCCCGCACGCGCCGCCCGAGGAACGGTGTGTTCCGCGACCGCCCGGCCAGGTCGCCCGCGCCGATCGTCCACTCGAGGTCGGGGTCGATGATGGTGACGTCCGCAGGCCCGCCGACTTCGAGCCTGCCCAGTGCGTGCTCGTCCAGCCGCGTCAGCCGCGCCGGCTCGATCGTCATCAACGCGATCAGCCGCGGCCAGTCGATCAGCCCCGTTGCCACCAACGCCTCGGCGTAGAGCGCGAGCGCGGTCTCCAGCCCGATGATGCCGAACGGCGCCTCCTCGAACGGCCGGTCCTTGTCGTCCGGCGTGTGCGGCGCGTGGTCCGTCGCAAGCACGGTGATCGTGCCGTCGGCGATGCCCTCGCGCAACGCCCGCACATCGCGCTCCTCGCGCAGCGGCGGGTTCATCTTCGCCGCCGTGTCGTAGGTCTCGCACGCCCCGTGCGTCAGCAGCAGATGGTGCGGCGAGGCCTCCGCCGTCACCGGCAGCCCCTCCGCCCGTGCCCTGCGCACCAACTCCACCGTCCCCGCGCACGACGCGTGCTGCACGTGGTAGCGGCACCCGATCGCCCGGTTCAGACGCAGGTCCCGCTCGACAATCATCTCCTCCGCCTCGCGCGGCCAGCCGATCAACCCCAGCCGCACCGCCACGTCGCCCGCGTGCATCGACGCGCCGCGGGTGAGCGTCGGCTCCTGGCAGTGCTGCATGAAGGCGAGGCCGGTCGCCCCTACCGCCCGCAGCACGCTCCGCATCATGCCCGCCGAGGCCACGCAATCGCCGTCGTCTGAGAAGCCGACCGCCCCCGCGTCCGCGCACAGGCCGATCTCCGCCAGTTCCTCGCCCAGCCGGCCCTTGGTCGCGGCCGCGACGGCGTTGATCCGGCAGCGGGCCGTGCGGGCGGCCCGGTCGCGCACGAACGCGACCAGTTCCGGGGAGTCGATCGCCGGCGTCGTGTTCGGCATGCAGCAGACGGTCGTGAACCCGCCCGCGACCGCCGCGGCCGACCCGGTGGCGAGGGTCTCCTTGTGCTCGCCCCCCGGCTCGCGCAGGTGGACGTGCGGGTCGATCAGCCCGGGCGCGACGATCAGGCCCGAGGCGTCGATCACGCGGTCCGCCGCCGACCGGTCGAGACCCGGCCCGACCGCGGCCACCCGCCCATCGGCAAGCGCGACGTCCTGCGTGGCGTCCGTCCCCGAGGCGGGATCAATCAGCCGCCCGCCGGTGATGAGGAGCGTGGGCATCGGGGCAATATACGCCGCATCCCGCATCCGGCCCCGCCTCCGGCCTTCCCCACTCCGGCCTTCGGCCTCGCCCCAGCCTATCCTCCCCCGACCGACAGCCACGGGGTGTAGCGCAGCTTGGTTAGCGCGTCTGACTGGGGGTCAGAAGGTCGCTGGTTCGAATCCAGTCACCCCGATTCGTGCGAGAAGCCGGCGCTTGCTGGGCTTTTCTCTTACAGGACGCGGCGGCCGAGACCTGGTGCATGCCTTCCACCCACACGGAAGGCGACGGATCGGCGATCCCCACTGTCCGGCTGTGGTTCGCTCTCACAACCGGCACGGCCGTCGGCTCCCGCGGCGTGATCGGAACGAGGAGGTCCAGGCGTGGCACAGATGCCCCTGCTGGGGGCAAGCATCGCGGGGCTTGACATGAGACGCAAGTCTCATTAGTGTACACGAGTCACAGGAGGGCCCGCCATGCCGCTGTCACCGCAGGAGATGGACCGCAAGATCGACGAGCACTTCGGCTTCGAAGCGGCCGACGACATCGAGGGCGTCGTCGCCACGCTCGCCCCTGACGCCACGCACGACATCGTGGGGTACCCGACCGGGCCGACCCGCGGCCGTGACCGCGCCCGCGAGTTCTATCGGCGGATGTTCGCCGACCTGGCCGAGAGCCGCGTGACCCCGCTCAAGCGTCTCTACGGCGACAACTTCATGATCGACGAGTCGATGTGGGAAGGTCTCGCGCCGGGGAGGCCGTTCGGGCTCGAAGGCCGCAACCGACCCCTGCGGTTCCGCATCCTCCACGTGCTCGAGTTCACCACCGACGGCGGGCACATCGAGCGCGAGCAGGTCTGGGTCGACATGGCCGCGATCCTCCAGCAACTCCCGCAGGACGAGCACGCGTGAACATCGACCTGGTTCCAGCCGAGGCGGGTCACTTCGCTGATCTTGCCCGCATCTGCCACCTGGCGTTCGACACGCTCCAGACGCGTCACGGCGTTCATCGGGACGTGCCGACCGAGGAGATCGGCGGGCTGATCATCCGCGGCGTGCTCCACCGGCCGGACTACACGGGCGTGGTCGCTGTCGCAGACGGCCGCGTTGTCGGCTCCAACTTCCTCCTGCTGGCGGATGAGGTCTGCGGCGTCGGACCGATCACGGTCGATCCGGCGCTGCAGTCCCGCGGCGTGGGCCGGCTGCTCATGCAGTGGACGATCGACGAAGCGCGCCGCCGCCGAGGTCCGCGGCCTCGCGTGCGGCTCTTCCAAGAGGCTGTCAACACGACCTCGCTGTCGCTCTACACGCGCCTGGGCTTCCGCTGGCGCGACTCGGCCGCGTTGATGCAGGTGAAGCCGGCTGACACCGACGATGCCTCGGTGCGCCCGATGACCGGGGACGACCTGCCCCATGTGCAGCGGCTCTCGGAGCGGCATGACGGCGCCTCGCGCGTGAACGACGCCTCCATGCTGCTCTGCATGGAACTGCCGGCGTTCGTCCGCGAGCGTGACGGGCGGGTGGTCGGCTACCAGATCGCTTCGCTTTTCGGGCACGCCGCGGCCGAGACCGTTGACGACCTGCTCATCCTGGCGGGGCAGACCGCGCGGCGCGTGCCGCCGCCCATGGGCGTGGTCATCGTGCCGATGAGCCAGTCGTCGCTGTTCGAGGGCGCGCTGTCGGCGGGTTTCCGAGTCTTGAAGATCCTGAACTCCATGTCGCTGGAGGAGTTCGATCTTCCTCGCGGGCCTTCGTTCCCGTCCATCCAGCGCTAGTGCGGACGGAGGCGAGCGATGCCGGCCAATCGCGCGGCCACACGACGGGACAATCAGCGCCACCGAACGCGCAAGGATCTGCTCGAGGCGGCGGCCCGGCTGCTCCAGCGTGGGGGCGTGCCCGGCATGGACGAGGTGGCCGCGGAGGCGATGGTCTCGCGGGCGACGGCGTACCGCTACTTCCCCAGCGTCGAGGCGCTGCTGGTCGAAGCGCCGCTGGACGGGCTGATCCCCGGGCCCGAGCGGGTCTTTCCCGCCGATGACGAATCGACCGATCCCGCCGAGCGCATCGACCGTGCCGAGGCCGCGCTGCACGACGCGTGCTACCGCTACGAGGCGCAGCTCCGCCGGATGCTCGCCGCGAGCCTTGCGCGAACGGCGAAGGGGTCGCGGCGTGACGGCGTCCCCGTGCGCCAGAACCGCCGCACCCTCCTGATCGAGGCGGCGCTCGCGCCGGCGCGGCGTCGTCTCTCGAAGTCCGCGTACGCGCGGCTGTGCGCCGCGCTGGCTATCGTCCTCGGCGCCGAGTCGATGATCGTATTCCGGGACGTCCTGGGCCTGGACGAGCGGACGGCGCGCAAGGTCAAGAGTTGGGCGGTCCGATCGCTCGTCGCCGCCGCGCTCAAGGACTCGGACAAGCGGCGCTGAGGTCGAACGGGCGTCGGCGCAGGAGGATCGACATGGCGACCGTCACCGAGATCTCGCCGGGCGTTCACCGGATCAGCGTCCTCTATCGCGAGATCAACCTGCAGTTCAACCACTTCCTTGTCGTCGACGACGAGCCGCTGCTCTATCACACCGGCATGCGGCGCATGTTCCCCGAGGTGCTGAGCGCGGTCCGCCGCGTGATCGACCCGGCGGAGCTCCGCTGGATCGGGTTCGGCCACTTCGAGGTGGACGAGTGCGGCTCGCTCAACGAGTGGCTCCGCGTCGCCCCGCGGGCCGAGGCGGTGTCGGGCGTCGTCGGTTCGCTGGTGAACCTCAACGACTTCGCCGACCGTCCTCCGCGCGTGCTGACGCCGGACGAGACGCTGGTGACCGGCGCGTTCCGCTACAGGCACAGGCCCACGCCGCACCTCCCGCACGGGTGGGACGCGGGCGTGCTCTTCGAGGAGACGCAGCGGATCCTGTTCTGCGGGGACCTGTTCACGCACAACGGCGACGCCGAGCCGCTGACCGAGTCCGACGTCCTCGGGCGTGCACGCGAGTCGCTCGCGGCGTTCCAGGCGGGGCCGCTCATGGACTACATGCCGTACACCCCGAACACGCGTCCGCTGCTGGAGGGGCTGGCCGCGATGCAACCGCGGACGCTCGCGATCATGCACGGCAGCTCCTTCACCGGCGACTGCGCGTCCGCCCTTCTCGGGCTGGACGGCGTGATGAAGGAGATGCTCGGCTCGCCCACGCGCCGGTGACGGGCGACGCGAGCGCATGCCCCGCGGCGTAGCGGACGCACGCGCGAACCGGGCGGCTCGTCGAGAGCGCGGTAGCGGCTTGCCGGGTCGCGTGGTTCGGGCGGCGCGGGCGGCGTTGCGCGACTCGTCGGCCCACATCCAGCGCTCACGCGCGGACCGCGTGATCAGCCGCTCGTGCCTGCCTCCGTCGGCATCGGGAAGCGCGCCTGAAACCATGCATCCCAGCGCGGTGTCTCCCGGGCGACGTTCGCGTCAGCCTGATCTCCGTAGAGGTAGAAGCCCACCGCGACCATGCTCCGGCCTGCCATGCTGAACACGCCGAGAGCGGCGATGCCCGGTCCCGGCTTGTCGAGCCGGAGGAGGGCGTCGTACGGATCCCGGGTGAAGTGGTCCACCACGCCTGCGGCGACCGGGACGCCCGCGGGCGCGGTCCATCGCTCTCCGACGCCCACGCCTTGCAATCCCATCGCCGCGGTCAGCGTCTCCCAGGCCTGCGCTTCCGTGCCCGCGAAGGGGGCCATCCACTTCATCGTCGCGGAGCGTTGACCGCGGAAGTGCGTGAGGTAGAGCCGCAGTGTGCGCAGGAAGCCGGGCCATCCGTGCTCAGCGCCTTCGAGCTGGTTGTCCCAATCGTCCGTGCTCGCGAAGAGGCTCTGGACGATACGGACGATGCACGTGCCTCCGGCGCGTGATTCGACGCTCCACTCGTTCGCGATCGGAGGCGAGCCGGGGATCCAGCCGTCGGACCGGGTCGCCCACTGGTGCGGCGGGTTCCATTCCGTCACGGCGGATGTGGACTCCATGCCCGGGCCGAAGGTCAGCTTCAACGCGACGGGCTTGCCGTCGCGCACGTCGAACTCGGCCGGCACGAACCAGCACGAGATCCCGGGCCCGGTGGCGATCGCCTGCCACACCTGCTCCGGCGTGCCGGGGACTTCGACCTCGAGCCGGATCGACCGGCGTCCGGACGGCTCTTTCTTGACGCTCATGACGGCTCCTTGGGGTCTGTTTCCCGGGGCAACGGGTGAGCCACGATCACCAGTCGGTGCGCGCGGCCGCCCGGGGCACTCTCGTCGTGGTACTTCGAAACGAGTTTCGTGATGGCCTCGGTGAGCTCGTTGCAGAAGGCCGCCCGCTCCGTCGGCGACCGGAAGCGGACCTCCGTGTCCACCGCCAGGGTTGCCAGGCGTTTGCCGGCTTCGTTCGCGCGTCGGACCAGGTCGCCGACTTCACGGACGACGCGGGCCGCCAGCGCGATCAGGTAGCCCGCCGCGAGGCGGTCCGTGCTCCGCTCGGGATCGGCGGCGACCGGGCCGAGGGCGCTCGGCGAGACGACGTAGCCGGACGCCGTCGCCACCAACCTCCGCTCCGTCAGCCCGCCCCAGCGCTTCTCTCCCGCCAGGCGGACAAGCCCGTGCGCTTCCAGTGTCCGGAGGTGGTAGTTCGCCTGCTGACGGGTCAGGCCGACCCGCTCCGCCAGCCCCGCGGCGGACGCCGGCTCGCGGAGTTCCGCCAGCAGCCGGCACCGCACGGGGTCGAGGGCGGCGGCCGCGGCCTGGGGTTCGTCGATGACGCAGACGTCGATCATGGCCGCAGCGTACTCTTGACAAAAGAGATTGTCAATCGGGGACCGCCCCTGCACGCCCTCTCCACGCACCACCCCGGCACCCCGCGTGCCTTCGCCATGCTCGGCACCGTGAAGAGCCGGACGCGGCTCGGCCCACCCGGCGGCAGAAGCCCATGTTCCCCCCGTGGCGGGGTGCGCCCAAGGGCATGGCTGTGTGGGGGCGATCCGTGACATGCCCGGCTTGCCCAGCGCCCGGACGCGGGTACCGTCCCACGAACCGTACAAAGGAGAAGGACCGATGCCGCCGACCGCCGGCCACACGATCCGTCTGCACCGCGTGTTCCGTGCCCCACCGGAGCGTGTCTACCGGGCGTTTCTCGACCCGGACGCGATGTCCAAGTGGCTGCCGCCGCACGGATTTACGGCGAAGGTCCACGAGTCGGACCCGCGTGTCGGCGGCGGGTACCGGATGTCGTTCACGAACTTCTCGACCGGCAGCAGCCACGCCTTCTGGGGCACCTATACCTCGCTGGTCCCGCACGAGCGGATCGGCTACACCGACCGGTTCGACGACCCGAACCTGCCGGGCGAGATGGCGGTCACGATCACGCTGCGGCCGGTGCTGTGCGGCACGGAGGTGACGGTCGAGCAGGCGGGCGTGCCCGCGGTGATCCCGCCGGAGATGTGCTATCTCGGCTGGCAGGAGTCGCTCGGGCAGCTCGCCCACCTCGTCGAGCCGGAGATTCCGGACGGGGCCTGAGCGACCCGGAGTCGGCGCGGCCCGCCTACTGCTCCAGTGTCTTCCCCGGGTGGAAAGCCAGCCCCGTCCGGAGCGGCCGTGCCCACGGATGCCCCGTTCGCGCCCCCGAAACCCGCATCCGAGCCACCGATTGTCGCAATCGGTGGCTCGAACGGCGCATTCGTGCCTTCGGTCGGGCCGCCCGATGGCACGGACGCCGGACGCGATGCCTCGGTGACGGCGTCGGACCGACCGGGCGCGGGCCGCGATGCCCCGACGATCCTGAGCGGCCCGCCCCGCTTGGAACCCCCGCCCTCCGCCGTCCGAACAGTCCCTTCGACACGCCCGGCGGCGCGGCGGAGCGCGCGCGTCGCCCGGCGTGCCCGGCCGCTCCGCGGAACCCGGCGCATGCCGCTGGACGCGCTGGCGCGGTTTGTGATAGGCTGAGGCGGCAGCCGGCCGACAAGAGGCCCCGGCGACGGGGCCGGCCCACGACAACCCCCCGCCACCAGGCCGGCCCGATTACCCCGCCCACGCCAGGATGCGTGCCCCAGCCGACGCGGGGCGCACAACGGGCGGCCAATGATGGATGGCCCACAGGGACGCCGAACCACGCCGACACGCGGCGATACACGGGAGCATTCGAATGAGCCGATGGGAGCGTCGTAGCTTCTTCGCACACGCCAACGCGAACGCGGCGACGCACGCCAACGCGAGGCGCGTGCGCGCGAGAGCGGGCCGGCCGCTCGGCGCGCGGGCCGACGCGGCGCCGCTCGAACACCTCGAGAACCGGATGCTGCTCGACGGCGTGCCGGGCCTGCCGCACTTCGACGACGCGCCGCTGCTGACGCTCGACGGGTCGGGGAACGCGACGTTCGACGAGGCGATCGACTTCGAGGGCGACGACGACCTGTACCGGCTCGATGTGACGACGACGGACTTCATCACCGTGCTCGCCGACGCCGCGAAGGGCGCGGGGCAGAGCCAGGCGGAGTTCAACGCCCGCGTGGACACGCGGCTGGAGATCTACGACCGGAACCACGCGCTGATCTTCACGGCGTCGAACAGCGGCGCGCTCTCGGCGGGCACGCCGACCGAGGCGTGGGTCGGGTTCGTCCCGACGACGGGCCACTTCGACCCGCAGACGAGCGTGGCCACGTACTTCATCCGGGTGCTGAGCGACCGGGCGTCGGGGGCGAACTCGACGGGCGATTACACGCTGCGCGTCAGCACGCTGAGCACGCTCATCACGCCGTCGCCGTCGGAAGGCTCGACCAACTCGGCCGGGACGCTCACCCGCCAGCTCGAGGACCGCGTCTTCCGGCTCCAGACCGGGAGCGGCTCGGCGTACGACAGCCTGGTGACGGCCGTCGCGGCCTCGGCGGACTTCACGCAGCTCGACACCCGGCTGGACGTCTACAGCTCGACGGGGCAGTTCATCACCGGCGACAGCCAGACCGCGTTCCTCACGGACGCGTACTCGTTCTTCAAGGGCAACCCGAGCTCGACGTACTACCTCCGCGTGCGCAGCGACGAGTTCGCGCCCGGCAGGCCGTGGGCGGGCGATTACACGCTGGTGGTCGACGCCTCGGCGACGTCGCTCCCGCTCGACCCCGTCCGGCGCTACGGGTTCGCGAGCGCGCTGGTGAACCTCGGCGGGATCAACGCCCACCGGTTCGTCTCGCTCGGCACCGGACGCACGATCATCTCGGCCGAGGGGTCGGGCATCCTGCCCGTGAACGACCCGACGATGCGCCTCTACGGGCCGAACGGGAATCTCATCGCCATCAGCACCGACTTCTTCGGCGACAGCCCGCAGCTCGACGTCGATCTCATCGGCGGGCAGACATACTTCGTCTCGATCGACGCCTTCATCGCCGGCGGCGCGATCTACACCATCCAGGTCGAGTCGCCGCACACGGTGAACCTCGGCGGGATCGACGACCACGCCGACGCGGGCGACTTCGCGAACGCGACACCGATCGTGTGGAACTGGCTCGGCGACACGACGCCGACGGCCGCCAACACCCCGGGCATGTTCAACCCGATGATCCCGGGCTGGACGTACGCGCCGGTCGACGATCACGCGCAGGTCTTCACGGGCCACGCCACGGGCCGCCTGCACGACGAGCCGGACACCGACCTCTTCTCGTTCGTCCCGCCCGTGGACATGCTCGGCACGTTCGCGGGCCGCGCCGATTCACGCTCTGCGGACGACGGCGGCACGGACAACCGCATCTGGTGGGCGGGCTACAGGCCGTCCACCCGCGTCGAGATCCAGGTGGTCATGTACCCGGCGGACCAGATCGACCCGCTCGAACCGCCGTTCGACTTCCTCAACGCCCAGATCCGCGTGATCGACTCCGTCGGCAACGTCGTCTATCCGACGGGCGGTGCGTTCAACGACTGGATCTTCAACCCCGCCTACCGCGGCAACGAGCCGGCGGGCATGATCGACCCGGCCCGCTACCCGCGCCAGTTCATCCCGGGCATGCCGTGGCTCGACGTTCCGTCGTTCAACGGCGCGGTCTTCGGCTTCGACGCGTGGGGCGGCGAGACCTACTACCTCGAAATCTCCGGCACGGGCACTGGGCGGTACTCGGCCCAGGTCATCGTGGACGCGAGCTTCGACCCGTCCGATCCGGCCAACATCGTCGATCCGCAACAGTGGACGATCGGCGAAGGTTCGTTCAACGACCTTCCCTTCTCGCGGATCAAGGAGTTCCTCAACGCCGGCCAGTGGACCGCCGCGACCGAGGTCGCCCTCAACCCGATCACGGGCGACGGCACCACGCCGCTCGGCAGCGGACCCAACGGCTACTTCGACCGCAGCACGCACTACGAGCGCGCCTACTCCATCAACACGGCGAACATCCCGCAGGGGCCGCCCCCCCCCTCGTTCCTCGCCGACCCGACGGTCGTCGGACACGGCATCGGCATCCTCCAGGAGTCCGGCGGAGCGGGCATCATGCACCCGCTCGACACCGACCTCTACTTCTTCACCGCCCCGCGGTCCGGGTTCGCGGAGGTCCGCGTCAACACGACCGGCCTCAACGACACGTTCAGCGAGATCGAGGTGGACTGGGACGAGCGACCCGACCAGGACAAGGCGGATGACCCCACGCTGCGCACCGCCACCAAGACCAAGACCTACAACAGCCTGCTCCAGTCCGGCCTGCGCATCTTCAACCGCGACCTCGAGCAGATCGTCTACAACAACCGCAACCCCGCGATGGTCGGCGTCACGAGCAACGAGTTCATCGGCTCGCTCGGCTCGTTCACCTTCCACGAACGCGACGCCCGCGTCACCTTCCCCATCGTGCAGGGCGAGGTCTACTACATCCAGGTGGAGAGCGGGCAGCGCGACAACTACCTCGCGTGGATCGACGACCCGACGCTCCCCGTCCAGTGGCAGCACCTCATCGGCTCGTACGACATCCTCGTCCACACCGTCGCGGCGCCGAGCCTCAGCGCGCTCGACGAGGGCGACGACGTGGTCGATGGCGACGTGAACGGCGTCGCGGTCCCCGTCAACACCGAGTTCTCCACCGTGCTGGCCATCGACGACCTCGGGCAGAGCGCCTTCCAGGGACGGATCGCGCACACCACCAACAACCCCTTCGACACGGACCTGTTCACCTTCATCTCGCCGGTCAACGGCACGGCCACCATCCGCGTCAATCGCGCCGCCGGATCGTCCCTCATCCCGGACGTCATCGTGTTCCGCCAGGAGGGCGCGCAGGTCAATGCCGTCACCTTCGGCACCGCCGCGAGCGACGGCCTGCTCACGCTCACCGTCAGCGCCCAGAAGGGCGAACGGTTCTACATCTACGTCGCCGGCGCGGGCGGCACGCAGGGCCTCTACGACCTCTCGCTCTCCGGCCTCGCGTTCGTGGACGATCACGCCACCTGGTTGGACATCCAGAACGCGACCCAGATCGACGTCTTCGACTTCCTCGGCTCCGGCTCGGTGACCGGCAGGATCGAAGGCTCCGGCAACTCCGACGTCTTCAAGGTCCGGTCGAGCGACTTCGCCGTCTTCACCGCCACTGTCACGAGCCTCACGCAGGGCTTCAACCCGAGGCTGGACGTGTACGAGACCTCCGTCGATCCCGCCGGGCACACGATCCTGCTCCGCATCGGAAGCAACGACGACATCAGCCCCACCGACACCAACGCACGAGTCGCCTTCGCGGTCAACGGCGATCGAGTCAGCTCCTACACCGGTCTCGAGTACCCGTGGTACTACCTCCTCGTTCGCGGCTCGAACGCGAACACCGACAACGGCGACTACAGGCTCGACATCACCTTCCCGCCGACCGACGACCACGCCGACGAGGGGCAGTTCTCGCTCGCGACGCCGGTCGGGATCGACTCCGGCACGGGCGAAGGGGCCGCGACCGGCGTCGTCGAGGTCATCGGCGATACCGATCTGTTCCGGTTCACCGCGCCCGCGAGCGGGTTGGCACGCATCACCGTCAGCAGGCCGGGCGGCAGTTCGTTCCTGCCCATGGTCTCCCTCTTGGACGTCGCCGGCAACGATGTCGTGCCGCCCGTGGACGGCGTCATCCCCGCAGCCATCCAGGGCCAGGTCGTCCGCGGCCAGACCTACTTCGTCCTCGTGCAGGCCTCGACCATCGCCGCCGGCGCGCAGCGCACCGGCGCCTACACCGTCAACTTCCTCGTTCCCCCGATCGACGACCATCCGAACGCCAACGAGTGGTTCCTGGCGACCAACGTTCCACTCGACCACACCACGGGCGACGGGATCGTCGGCACCATGACGCCGGGGCACTTCTCGAACCCGACCATCGCGCCTCTGGGCGACTCGGACCTCTTCACCTTCCTCACCATCGCAGACGGAGTGGTCGCCATCACGGTGACTCCGCTCGACACCACTCTCATCGCCATGACGGCGAAGCTCACCATCTTCGATTCGGAGTTCAACGTCGTCACCAGCGACGTGTCCGTCAACCCCGTCATCGGCACCGGCCCGGGCGAAGCCGTCAGCGTCGTCCTCACCAATACGTTCATCAACCAGCGGTACTACGTCCTCGTGCAGGCCAATCTCGACAACCGAACCGGTGAGTACCACCTTCTCATCGACGGCCCGCCCGGCGACGGGTCGGGCGGCGGCGGTGATCCCGACTTCGATGCCTCGGTTCTCATCAACCTCAGCAGCGAGGACGGCAACGGCTCCGCCAGCGGCGTCATCTCGCGGCCGGGCGAACGCGACCTCTTCACCTTCACCACCCTCGGCGTCGGCCGCGTCTATGTGCAGGTCGTCACGCCGACCGGCTCACTCCTCGACGCGAGCGTCACCATCCTCAACGCACCGAGCTTCCAGGCTGTCCACGCCTTCGACGCCGCGGGCATTCCGGGAGCTACCGCCAACCTCTCCTACGACGTCGCCGGCGCTGGCCAGCAGTTCTGGATCGTGGTCACCGGCCTCGGCAACGGCGTCGGCTCCTACACGCTCCGCCTCGACACCCCACCGGCCGTGTTCAAGCTGTACTACCCGGAAGGCTTCACGGGTTCGACCATCCGCGAGTTCGTCTCGCTCAACAACCCCAACCCATTCCCTGTCACCTACTCCGTCACCCTCCGCTACGAAACCGGCGACCGCGATCAGGTCATCGTGCAGAACGAGACCATCGCCGCGGGAAGCCGCGGCGGCGTGACGATCAGCGACGCCGCGAACGGCTCGCCCGTCGGCGCCCGCTCAGAGCCGTACTCCGTCATCGTCGAGTCCATCGGCGGCCCGCTCGCCGCCACAATGGCACGCTACGACTTCAACAGCGCGGTCGGCGATGCCTTCACCAACCGCATCTCCACCATCTGGACCTTCGGCCGCGTCGAGCGCGTCCCCGGCTCCATCTTCGATTTCATCGTCTTCTACAACCCCTTCGATTTCGACGTGCACGTCACCTTCTCGGCCCACGATCCCAACGGCAACGAGGTCTCGTTCACCACGACCGTCAACGGCCTGCGCCGCGGCGGCTGGAATATCAACGAAGTCCTCTCTCTCCCGACCGGTGTCTTCGGCGCACGGGTGACCGCCGCAGCCGCCGACCCCGCCAACGCCCCCGCTTTCCGCGGCATCGTCGCCGCCATCAGCCACTACGACTCACCCGGCATGGCGGGCTTCGGCGCACTCGGTGACTACACGGGCGGAGGGACCATCGGCGCCGTCCCCGGCCTCACCAACGGCAACGGGTCTTCCGCAGAGCTCGTCCTCTACAACCCCAACCCCGTTCCCGCCTCGATCACCGTCCGTGGGCGATACACCCGCGTCGCGCTCCCCGACGTCGTCAGGACCGTTGAAATCCCCGCTCGCGGCACCCTCGTGCTCGCGCAGGGCGACCTCGGCTTTGCCGTCGGCCAGCCCGTCGGCGTTCGCTACACCTCGAACGTTCCAGTCACCGCGTTCGGCTCAGTCCATCAGTTCGGCGAAGGCCATGACGTGCGAGGCACCAGCCTCGCCGCTACTGGCTGGTTCTTCGGCGATGCCTTCATCAACACAGTGCTCGCCGGCGAGTCGTACTTTGAAACCCTGACGCTCTACAACCCCACGCCGATCTCCACGAATATCTCAATCCGCCTCCTCTTCCTTGACGGCACCGACGACACCCTCATCGTCCCCGTCGCCGCTCGTGCGTTCACCGAGGTGCGTCTCCACGAGGTGCTCGGCTCCGCCTTCGAGCCGAACGCGAATCGTCCAGCCCACTTCGACCCGTTCTCCGTCCTCGGCCGACCCGGCCTCAACTTCTTCTCGATCTCCGCCACCGCCCCCATTCCCGTCATCGTGGGCTTCAGCCACTACGATCTCTTCCTTCGCGGCGGCTGGGGCACAGGCGGTGCCCCCTTCGGACTCACCAACGCCGTGCCCACGCTCGGCTGACGCAACCAGTCAACAACGCCCCCCTCGCGGAGCGGTGTGCCATCCGGCCCCGCTCCGCTTTTTGTCTTCAAGCGCACCTGCGCTCAGTCATCACGCAGAGGGATGCTTGCCGGTCACTCCGCCGTTGTTGTCGGATACCCCGCTGCGACCCACGCGTTCAGCCCATCCGCGAACCAGCGGACGTTCCTGTATTCGAGTTCCATCAGCCGTTTCCCGACAGCCCTGGTGGTCGCCGTTCCGCGATTGTCGCCGTAAACGACGAGACTCCTGAATGACTCCATCTCGGGGTCTCGACCACCCCGAACCGGCAACCGAGTAAGGTCGATGCGCCTCGCCCCCGGAATATGCCCAACCCTGAATGCCTCTTCTGATCGTGTATCCAGCAGCAGTACCGCCCGCGGCTGACGCTCAGCCTCGACCGTCAAACGCCGCACTTCGTCCGCGGTGATCCGGGTCCGGTCCAGATGACGGTCGCTCGTCGTCGGGCTACAGCCCGCCAATGCCGCCCCCAACAACGCTCCGGTTGCAATCGTCCGAATCCGAACAGCTGCCGGTCGATTCCGAGTCCTCATAGGGGGAGAATAGTCGGTCGGCCCGGCCTGATCCGCCCGCCCAGGATCGACCGCGAGGGAGGAACCGGGATGCTCCGCCTCGGAACCACGCTGGTCTTCATGCTCACACCCCTGCATTCTCATGCACAGCCCGGCGACTCGCTGCGCGCCACGCCCCGGATCGTCTTTGAACATCTCACCGCTACGCCAGGTCAGACCCTCTGGATCGGTGTCTCCTTCCGAATCGACGATGGATGGCATATCTACTGGGACGGGATCAACGACTCCGGGATGGCCGTCGAAGTTGAGGTTGACCTCCCGGATGGATGGCGAACGGGGGAACTCCAATGGCCTGCGCCGAAGCGCTACTTCCCCTCAGAAGGCATCCTCGATCACATCTATGAGGATCATGTCACCCTGCTCCTGCCTGTCGAAGTGCCGAACACGGCTCATCCTGGCCGGATCGAAAGGCTTCGGCTCTCCCTCGCCTGGCTGGTCTGCGCCGATCTGTGTCTCCCGGAATCCGCCGACGTCGATGGGCGAATCCTCATCGGCCGTCCAGGCGAACAGCGACGCGACTCCCGCGATGTTCCGTTGTTCAGGGAAGCACGGGCCCGTCTACCCCGAGAGATTCCCCCTGATTCACTCCGTTGGCAGGGCAGAACTCTTGTGCTGACTGCATCAGACGCCTCCCGGATCGCGTTCTATCCGCGACGCTGCTCGCTGGAGCCGGTATCTATCATTGACGAAGGCATCGCCGACGGCGGTCGTCTTGCCGTTCGGTTCCGGGAGGGCGAGCAGCCCGTCCATGGGGTCATGGAAGTCTGGCCGATCGGCGAGGGGCCGTCGGCCGTGTACCGAGTGTTCACGGAGCCGCCTTCCGCGGCTCACCCGGGCGAGTGACCGGCCCAAGCGTCGCCGACGCTCCGGCCCGTCCGGTCAACGCACAAGGAGACCATTCATGCTGAAGCGTTCCCGCAACTCCGGCACGATCGCCGCCCTCGTCGCCGCGTGCGCGATGACCATTGGCGCACCTCTCGCAGCCGCGCAAGATGGCGCGAAACTCACCGCGTCCAAGATGGTCGAGGTCGAGAAACTGGTGGGCCAGAAGGCGCCGGACTTCAAACTGGTGGACACCGAGGGCAAGACCCACGTCCTGAGCGAGTACGTTCGGCAGGGCAAGATCGTCGTACTCGAATGGTTCAACGGTGAATGCCCATACGTTGTGAAGCACCACGCCCACAACAAGACCATGAGTGAACTGGCGAAGGCGTACAAGGACAAAGGAGTCGTCTGGCTCGCCATCAACTCCGGTCACGATGGCAACTCTTCAACCGGCGCCGACGTCAACGAGAAGTTCCGCAAGGAGTGGGGCATCACGTACCCGATTCTGCACGACTTCACCGGCGAGACAGGCCGCGCCTACGGCTCCAAGAATACCCCCACCATGTACGTCATCGACAAGAACGGCATCGTCGCCTACGCCGGCGCGATCGACAGCGACTCCAGCCCGAACCGCCTCGGCCAGACCAACTACGTGAAGGACGCGCTGGATGCCGTCCTCGCCGGCAGTACCGTCGCCACGCCCTACGCCAAGCCCTACGGCTGTTCCGTGAAGTACGGGCGCAACTGATCCAGCCGTTCAACACGAATGCGACAACACCGGTCCGGGCCACGCCGCCCGGGCCGTTTTCTTTTCGTTTGCCGCAATCTCTCGCCCCGCTCAAGCCACGCCATCACGTGTCGCCATGAACCGGATCAGATCGATGCACCGCGCCGCGTACCCGGCCTCGTTGTCGTACCACGACACGACCTTGAAGAACCGGTCGTTCAACTGGATGCACGCCTTCGCGTCGTAGATCGACGACCGCCGGTCCCCGATGAAGTCGCTCGACACGACCTCCTCGTCGGTGTACCCGAGCACGCCGGACATCGGCCCATCCGCCGCCTGCCGCATCGCCTGGTGGATCGCGTCAAGGCTCGTCGCCCGCGACGTGCGGAACGTCAGATCAACCGCCGAGACGTCCGCCGTCGGCACGCGGAACGCCATCCCCGTCAGTTTCCCCTTGAGGCTGGGGATGCAGAGCGTGACCGCCTTGGCCGCGCCGGTGCTCGCGGGGATGATGTTCTGATAGGCGTTGCGCCCGCCCCGCCAGTCCTTCTTGCTCGGGCCGTCCTGCGTCGGCTGCGTGGCGGTCGCGGCGTGCACCGTCGTCATCAGCCCCTCCTCAAGCCCGAACGAATCCTGGATCACCTTCGCCACCGGCGCGAGACAGTTCGTCGTGCAACTCGCGTTCGAAACAACGTCGTGCTTCGCCGGGTCGTACTGCTCGTGGTTCACCTTGAAGCAGAGCGTCGGCACCTGCTCCGTGCTCTTCGTCGGCGCGGAGATGACGACACGCCGACACCCGTTGTTCTCGACGTGCTTGTGCGCGCCCTCGTAGTCCGTGAACAGCCCCGTCGATTCCAGCACGTACTGGACGCCAGCGTCGCCCCACGCCAGTCTCGCCGGGTCGCGCTCCGCCGTCGTCCGCGTCGTGCGCCCGTTGACCGTGAACGACGACTCCGTCGCCTCGACCACGGCCGCCTTGCCGCCGAGCATGAACCGCCCGTGCATCGTGTCGTACTTCAGCAGGTACGCGAGATTGTCGGCGGGCACGAGGTCGTTCACCCACGCGATCTCGAGCCGCGGGTCCTCGGCCGCGATGCGGTAGACCAGCCGACCGATCCGTCCGAACCCGTTGATCCCGATCCGAATGGCCATGACCGCACCTCCGGGTCTGCTGGGGCCGCGATTGCCGTTGTGTCCGTCGCAACACTAGAGACCACGCCGACCGTCTTTCCAGCCCCGTCAGACCGCGGCGAATGATCGCCGACCGGACACGACACCGCCACCTGCTCGCGTCGCGCCGATCCACTTGTGGAGCGTTTCGTCGGCGGCGTGCAGGGCCTGCTCCGCCGGCTCGAGATCGCCGATCCACAGCCGGTCCCACTCGTACACGACCCATCCGCCGAAGCCCGTCTCCGCGAGCGCGTCCACCGCCGCCCTGCAAGGCACCTCGCCGCGCCCGAGCGCGCACGGGCGCCCCGCCGCCAGGTCCTTCACCCTGACGATCCAGAGCCGGTCGCCGAGCGCGCGGATTGCGTCGCGCGGCTGCTCGCCCACCGCGTGCCCGACCACGACCGAATACGCCGCCCCAAGCATCGGGCTGCCCACCCGGTCGATCAGTTCCATCAGGTCTGCGGCCGTCGGGAACGAGCCTCCGTTCTCAACAACGACGCGCACGCCGCGGGCACGCCCCGTGTCGGCGACCGCACGAAGCCGGTCCGCGATGCGCTCGATGCAGGACTCCGCTCGCTCGCCCTGCGGCCTCTCGAACCCGAACACGCGGACGAAGCCGCAGCCGAGACGATCGGCGAGTTCAACCTCTCGCTGCGCCGCCCGAACCGACCTCGTCACATCGCCGATCACCCGCCCCACCACCGGCGGTCGGATCGGCGAGTCGAACCGAGCCGAGGTGGCCAGACAGGGGGTCGCCAGGCCGGCCCGCGCGGCCATCTTCCTGGTCTTCTCAGGGTCGGTCAGGGCCGGGTCGCACGCGAGGTCGGTCGAAGCAGGGCCGAGCGTCCGCAGTTCGACGCCGTCGAACTCAAGGTGAGCGGCGAAGCCGAAGACCTGGTCCAGCGTCCATTCGGGGCAGGCCACGGTGCTGAACGCTGTCTTCATGACGGAGGCCTCTCGTCGTCCTTGCGGCCCTCATCCGGGCACACCTGCCGGTGCGGGTCGATGGTAGTGCGGTGATGCAGGCCGTCAATCCGAGGCTGAACGCCAGATAGGGGGGAAGGCAACGAACGAATGCCTACCGCCCGCGCAGCCACGACCCGCCGGAAGTCCGATATCGCCTGCAACCGATCCCGACGAAATTGTCGAATAGCACCTAAGAGACCGGAAATACAGGACTTAGCGACAGGGACCGCCCCCACAACCCACCTTGGCGGCCCTCCTGGCCGGCAAATCGACACGCGCTCGATAACTCGACCGAAGCGGCCCCCCGCCACGGCCGATGGTGATATCGGTATGGCAGGGAGACTGCACAGGTCGCGAGGCTTGGAGACTCCCATGATTCGTCCGCGAACGAGCAGCAGAGCCGCCCTGGGGGGCTTCGTCGCCCTCACGCTGGCCGCCACAGGCTGCGGCTACTCGGCCGCCGAGGAATCCACGCTCCTCCGGGGGGTGGTCTTCCAGCCGATGGCAGGCGATGGTTCGAGCATCGAGCCGATCCACGCCCGCAGGGCCGCGATGCTCCGCGACGACCTCGCCGCCGCCGAACGCGGCTCGCTGGACAGCGTCGTCCGCTAGCGCCCGGTCTCGCGCCGCCCGCCGCATCGTTCGTCTAGGCTCCCCGGCCGGGGCACGGAGAAGCCGCCGCCCCGCGAGCCACGACGGGAGCGATCGATGCCTTCTGACCAGCCCGGCCCGCCCCAGCGGGAGGACATGACCACCGACCTCGAGGGCCGCCTCGACTACGCCGGGTACCTGTCCCTCGACACGCTGCTCAGCGCGCAGCGACCGCTCTCTTCCCCCCCCCACCACGACGAACTGCTCTTCATCATCCAGCACCAGACGACCGAACTCTGGTTCAAACTCATCATCCACGAACTGCGGGCCGCGATCGAGCACGTGCGACGCGACGAACTCGAACCGTCGTTCAAGATCCTCGCCCGAGTCAAGCACGTGCAGGCCCAGTTGCTGGATCAGTGGAGCGTGCTCGCGACGCTCACGCCCAGCGAGTACGTCCAGTTCCGACACG
>JAHCJE010000190.1 GCA_026128865.1 Phycisphaeraceae bacterium
GACTGGGCGAGTCGGATCGAGCCACGGTCGCGCTCGTCGGCCCGCCGAACGCCGGGAAGAGCACGCTCTTCAACGCCCTCCTCGGTCGGCGTCGGGCGGTGGTGAGCGACGTGGCGGGCACGACGCGCGACGCGCTGCGCGAGCCGCTGGACCTCTCGCAGGATGCGCCGGGCGCGCCGGCGGTGGACCTGCTCGACCTGCCCGGGCTTGACGGGGTGGCGCACGGGCCGATCGACGCGGAGGCCCAGCGCGCGGCGCGGCTCGTACTCCGCGGCGCGGACGCGATCGTCCACTGCGACCCGGGCGGCCGGTTCGCGCCCATCGAAGGTGAGCCGAGTGGCGCACCCATCATCCGTGTGCGCACGAAGGCGGACCTGCCCGCGAGCGACGGCGGCGGTCTGCCCGTGTGCGCGCTCGACGGCTGGAATCTTGGGCCGCTGCGCCGGGCGATCGCGGACTCGGTCGGCGCGCCGGCGGGGACGATGCTGCCGCGTCACCGGCGTGGGCTCGCGTTCGCGCTGCGCGGGCTGGAGGATGCCGGCTCGCTCACGGCGAACGACGCGCACTCGCTGGGCGCGCCGGAACTGGTGGCGGATGCGCTGCGGAGCGCGCTGGACGCGATCGGCGAGTTGACGGGTCGCGTCACGCCTGACGACGTGATCGGGCGTGTGTTTGCGTCGTTCTGCGTGGGGAAGTAGTGGAACGCGACCCGCCCGCCGTTGGGCGGGACGGGTCGCTGGAGGAGAAAGCGTGTTTGGCGCGAGCTTGGAGACGAACAGCCCGCGCTCGCCTGTGACCACCCCATGCACGCCGTGCTGCGGTTTGGCTGCCCCGTCATCCGGCGGCCGGAGTCGGCCCGAAGCATCGTCGGGACAGGTGGTTATACGACGTTGCCTCCGATCGGTTCCCGGACGGTTGGTCCGGGCTTGGGCGGGTTGCTGCTCGTGCACCATAACCCCTTGGGTCGGTCGGGCTTGCGAGCGATCGTGTGACTTTGCCTGGTTCGACAATCTGCTGTGCGTGGTGGCGTTGGTCCGATCTCGTGGTAGTTTTGAGGAAGGCCGAACGCCCCGGCGCCTAGGAGGGGAACGCCATGAGCCGTCAGGCCGACGAACCGGAACGGGAAGAGCAGGCCCGCAAGCGTCAGATCGCGAAGAACCTCGCGGCGGCACGCGAGAGCGCGGCATCCCAGCCGGGAAAGTTGGACCGACTGCCGCCCTTCAATCTTCTGCTGCTGCATGACAACGCACACGACGCGCGGTTCGTGATCCGAGCCATTACGGACTCGACGCCGCTGGACGCGGACGAGGCCAAGAGCGTGATGCACGAGGCGAGCGCGCGTGGCCGCGCGGTGGTGCTGGTGGCGCACTTCGAGCGTGCGGAGTTCTACCGCGAGCGGCTCCGGGCACGGGGCCTGAGTTCGACGGTCGAGCCGGCGGCGTGAGTGTGTGCGTGCCTGTCAAGCGGGCTTGGCAGCCGATTTGGTGTGGTTGCCCGCACAGCCCGAACGCTCTGCCGCGCTCGCCCAGCCGGTCCTTCCCGCGCATGGATCGCGGTCGGCAGGAGATCGGCGAGCGTGGGGTCTTCGCGCTGCATCGGTGTGCTCTGCCTGTCGATGCCTGAGGCGTCGCCGGAAGAGGCCGGCAGGGGAGACCTCCATGACGCTCCGACTGGGTGATCTGCTGGTGGCACGCGGCCTGCTCAGCCCGGAACAGCGCGACCGCGTGCTGGAAGCCCAGCGTGCGCGCGGGCGGCCGTTCGGCGCCCTGGCCGAGGACATGTTCGGGCTTGACCCCGCGCTGGTGGAGCAGGCGTGGGCGGAGCAGTACGCGGCGGTCGCGCCGCGGATCGATCCTCTGGCGGAGGTGGTGGACCTGGAGGCCCTGACGCTGGTCGAGCGTCGGCAGGCGTGGCAGTTCTCGGTGCTGCCGCTGCGGTTCGAGGACGGCGAACTGGTGGTGTGCACCACGCGCGAGGCGTTGCCGCGCGCGTTGAAGTTCGTCGGCTGGCGGCTTGCGCAGGCGGTGTACCTCGTGACGGCCGAGCATGAGTCGTTCACGGCCGCGCTCAAGCGGCACTACCCGGCGGAGGGCATGGCGGGTCTGGCGAGCGAGGGGCGGCCGGCCGCGCCGATCGTCTCGTGAACGCCGGGGTTTCACGGCCGGGGCCTACAGTCTTCGTCTGATGCCCCGAGGCGGACGCACATCCCGAAAGAAGGCGGCGGATCCGGGCGTGCGGACGGTCTCGTTCGTGAGCCTGGGGTGCCCCAAGAACCTCGTGGACTCCGAGAAGATGCTCGGGTTGCTCGCAGAGGACGGGCTGATCCCGGTCTCCTACGACCCCTCCGCGCACGACTGGGGGCACGACGATGCGCTCTCGGTCGAGGGTGGCACGCCGGTCGAGGACGGGATCGAGCCGGCGGATGCGGTTGTCATCAACACCTGCGGGTTCCTCGAGGCCTCGAAGCAGGAATCGCTGGGCGTTATCCGCGACGCCGTCCGCGCCAAGCAGCGCGGCATGGTGAAGCGCGTGATCGTCGCGGGGTGCCTGGTGCAGCGGCACCGGGCGAAGATGCTCGAGTGGGCGCCGGGCATCGACGCGATGATCGGCGTCTTTGACCGGGACCGGATCGTCGAGGCCGTGCGGGGCGGGGGCGCGGCGCGGGAGGACATCGGCGAGGAGAGGCCGCCGTACTGGATCGCCGCCAATGCGCTTCAGGCCGCGAAGGAGCGGGGGCGGAACACCATCGGGCTGACTGTCAACGGGAAGGACGGCAAGGGGGTCGGCTACTTCGAGGACGACTCGGCGCGGCTGCGACTGACGCCGCGGCACTACGCGTACCTGCGCATCAGCGAGGGGTGCAACCAGAACTGCGCGTTCTGCACGATCCCGAGCATCCGGGGCAAGATGCGCTCGAAGCCGATCGAGCGGTGCGTTGCCGAGGCCCGCGAACTGCTCAGCGACGGGGCGTTCGAACTGAACCTGATCGGGCAGGACACGACGAGTTACGGCGATGATCTGGGGCGCGGGTGGCGGCCGGGCATGGGGCGCTTCGAGGGCGGGCTGCCCGCGCTGCTGGACGCGCTCGACCGGGCGGCGGAAGAGTCGGCCGGCTCGGCGTGGATCCGGCTGATGTACGCCTACCCCTCGAACTTCCGCGGCGAGTTCATCGACGCCTTCACGGAGTTGTGCGCCCGAGGCCGGGTGCTGCCCTACATCGACATCCCGCTCCAGCACGGCTCGGACCGGATGCTCGCGGCGATGCGGCGCAACGTGTCGGCGGACCAGCAGCGGCGGCTCATCCGCACGCTGCGCGAGCGGGTGCCGGGTATCGCCATCCGCACCACCTTCATCAGCGGCTTCCCCGGCGAGACGGAGCAGGACCACCGCGACCTGCTGGCTTTCGTGGAAGAGTCGGCGTTCGACGCGGTGGGGGTGTTCGAGTACTCGCGAGAGGAGGGCACGCCGGCGGGCACGATGGAGGGCGACCCCGCGCTCGCTGTTCCGGCTGAGGACAAGACCCGCCGGAAGGCTGAGGTGCTGCTGCTCCAACAACGGCTCGCGTTCGAGCGGGCGGCCCGCACCGCGGCGAAGTTCGACCCGGACCGGCCGACGGAGACGGGGGAACGGCTGGATGTCCTGGTGGACGGACAGTGGACAATGGACAGTGGACAGTGGACATCCGGCCACTGTTACAAAGCGCGGGCGAGGTTCCAGGCCCCGCAGATCGACGCGGTGACGTACGTGCTGTCCGGCTCGCCGCTCAGCCCCGGGGAGTTGGT
>JAHCJE010000191.1 GCA_026128865.1 Phycisphaeraceae bacterium
CGTGCTCGGCACCGCGAGCGTCCTCGAAGCCGCGCGCGAGGCGGGCGTGTCGCGGATGGTCGTCGCGTCGTCCTCCTCCGTCTACGGCAACAACCCGAAGACGCCCTTTGCCGAGGACGACGCCGTCGATGGGCCGATCAGCCCCTACGCCGCCACCAAGCGCGCCTGCGAACTCCAGTCGTTCACGCACCACCACCTCACCGGCATGCCCACGTGCTGCCTGCGGTTCTTCACGGTGTACGGGCCGCGCCAGCGACCGGACCTCGCCATCGGCTCGTTCATGCGCCGGCTCGCCGCGGGCGAGACGCTCTCCGTCTACGGTGACGGCTCCACCAGCCGCGACTACACCTACATCGACGACGTGGTGGCGGGCATCATCGCCGCCTACGAGCGCGTGCCGCGCTTCGGCTACCGCGTCTGGAACCTCGGCAGCGACCGCCCCGTGCGCCTGGACGAACTGATCGCGGCGATCGGACGCGTGGTCGGCGTCGAGCCGCGGGTTACGCACACCCCCCCCCTCGCGGGCGACGTGGAGCGCACCTGGGCCGACCTGTCCCGCGTCCGGGCCGAACTGGACTACGCCCCGAGGACGCCGCTCGAGGAGGGCGTGCGGCGGCAGTGGGAGTGGATCGCCGGCGAGGGATGAGAGGGATTTCGTCTCGCTCGCTCAGCGGCGCTGGGTGTGAGCAACACTCGGGGGCGGATTCGAACCGCCGACCTGTCGTTTAGGAAACGACTGCTCTATCCTGCTGAGCTACCCGAGCACGCCGTGATGCTACGCCGTCGGCCTCGGCCTCGGTTCGGACCTGGCCTCCTCGGCGCGCACGAAAAAACGCCCCCGCACGGCCGGGGGCGTCTGTCGCGGCGGGGCGCGCCGCGTGTGGGGTGTTGTCCGTCAGTCCGGCGTCACGGGCAGCCGGCGACGAATGCGTTGAGGAAGGCCACGAAGTCGAGGGTGTTGACGACGGTGTCGCCGTTGAAGTCCGCACTCGAATGGCCGGCGACGAATGCGTTGAGGAAGGCCACGAAGTCGAGGGTGTTGACGACGGTGTCGCCGTTGAAGTCGGCCGGGCAGTTCAGCCCGAGGATCGCCAGCACGGCGTTCACGTCGTCCTGGTTCACGCGCAGGTCGCCGGTCACGTCGGCGGAGAGGTCGAACCCGACCGCCTCGTTGATGTCATCCCAGTTCGCCACGCCGTCCAGCACGAACGGGTTGCCGATGAACTGCGCCTTGATGTAGTCCACGTCGTGCATGTCGATCACGCCGTCGTGCCCGATCGGCGCGAAGCCCGGCGTGTGCAGAGAGCCGGGGCCGGCCACGTCGGCGGCCGAGTCGCCGCTCATGTACATGCCGCCGCCATCGATGGTGGTCCCGAAGAAGTTGTTGTTGCCGGTGAGGGTCTGCCACGCGTCATCGACGGCCTTGAAGCCCTTGGCGCGGTTCAACCTGCCCGTGGCCGGGTCGATCGCCAGCCCGTCCGCCCAGTAACGGATGTCGGCCGCGTCGAAGTTCCCATCGCCGTTGAAGTCGCCGAGGATCTCAATGACGGCCGGCGTCCCCGCCTGCCACGCGGGACCGCCGTTGCGGGCGTGGTAGGCCTTCATCATCTCCAGCGCGTCGTTCAGGTCGCGCTTGCCGTCGTTGTTGAAGTCGCCCGCGATCTTGTTGCGAGCGTTGAGCGAACTGCCGTAGGAGACCGGGTTCCCGGCCTGATCGACGTAGTTCCCGCCGCCCGCGACGCCGTCGGAGTAGGTGATGCCGGTGGTGCGAGTCGGCGCGACGCCGCTCGCGGAGAAGTTGAAGTTGTTGAAGGGGGGCGTGCCCAGCACGTTGCCGGACTGATTCAGGACGAAGTCGTAGAGCGCAGGGTTGAAGTCCGGGTTCGGGATCAGCGGCACGCAGTCCGCGTCCAGCGGCGGCGGGTTCTGCGGCACGTTGAGCGACGCCGCCACCAGCACGTAGTTCAGCGCCATGTACTCACCCGGCGTGAACAGGTTCTCGTCCGCGCTCGGCACCTCGGAGAATGCCTGGATCGACCGCATGATGTTGTTCACATAGGCCGCCGCCTGCTCGTTGCGCATCGCAGGGTTCAGCGTGTGCTCCGCAGGACGCGGCTCTACCGCGTCCCTGATGCCGTTCCCGTTCATGTCCACGAACGGCTCGCCCAGGTCGTACTGGCAGTTCCCCTCGCCCGTGTCGCCCGTCCCCGAGATGCCGTCGAGGCCCCAGTCGAGGAACGGCTCCAGCATCCCGTACCCGCCGAGATGCGCGGGCGCGCTCATCGGATCACCGATGGTCGCGAGCACGCCGGGGCCTTGGATGTTGTACCCGTTCGGGCCGGCGTCGAGCACGTTCACCAGGTTCGGCCGAGCCGCCACCGTCCCGCCCTTGAGGTCCGAGATGACGGCGAGGAAGTCGGCCCGCCCGCCGGTGAGCCACCCCGCCGAAGCGCCGCGCTCCGCGCCGGTGTGCCCGAGCGCGAGGCGGTGGTTGATGACCGTACTCTCGACACGGCTGGACCCGCCCTTGTTCGAAGGCTGGAAGTTCGGCCCGAGGCGGTCCCTTGCGGAATCGACGGTGCGGGCGCCGATGTTCTCGCCCACGCACCACGAGGGGTCGAGGCAGATCCCGTTCGCCTTGGCGTTGCGCGTCCCCGAACCGACGTCGCGCGTCACCGCCATCAGGTTCTCGCCGTTGTCGCGTCGCCCGGTGGCGTAGAGGTGCCGCAGGTCGGACATGTAGATCTCGTGCATGCCCACGCCGTAGTTCACCATGATGCCGACGGGAGCGTTGGCGATCAGCGTGTCGTAGGCGGTGTACTCGTCGGGGTTGGCGTAGTTGACGTTGATCGGCCCGTTGAGGCCGAAGAGCGAGGGCAACCGACTGTCCTCGGTCACGACCTCGCTGCCGTCCTTGTTCACGATCGGCGCGGGATTGGACCCATAGCCGACCGCGCCGGGGACGCGGTTGAACTTCGGCTGCCCGCCCTGCTGCACGGACCAGCCGATCGGCACGTCGATCGCCGCGAAGTCCACCAGGATGCCGCCGACCGCCGGGTCCGTGCTCGTCGTCACGAGGAACGACCCGTCCATCAGCGAACGCACCGGCGTGCCGCCCGGGTTTGCCGCGTTGTAAAACCCCTGCGGGATGCCCGCCGACACGAACACATCCCGGTTCCACAGCGACTCATCCGAGAACGACGAGATGTACGTCCCAGCGCCGGAGTCGAGGTCCGGCATCGTCAGGTACGTGAAGCCCCAGTCGCGCAACTCGATGAACCCGTTCACCGAGCCGACGACGCGGTACGTCACCTGCCAGTGCTGGTCGGGGCGCCACGGGAAACTGCCGTCGAACGGCGCCAGCTGGTCGCCGTCGATCGCCAGGCGGCAGTCGCCGTTGACGTCGATGAAGTCGTTGGTCGACGCCGGACGCTTGAACACGAACTGGAACAGCGTCGCGCCGGTGCCGTTGACCATGTACGGCTGCGCCGTCGCAACCGAGGCCGCGCCGCCGACGAGGCCGAGCGCGACAAACGTGAGCAGGTTCTTTCTGGACATGTGTGATCCTCTCTCAGTACGGGGTACGGGCGTAACGATCGCGCACCGCCGCGCGGCGGCCGCTCTTCGGGTCGGGCTTTCTCCGTCCTTCCGGTCCTTCGGCCCCCGCGGTCTCCGGTCGGCGAGGGCCGTCGCATCGACAATCTCCCTCGTCCTCTCCCCCCTCTGTTAATCCCACTTGTTGAACTTCAGGTCCACG
>JAHCJE010000192.1 GCA_026128865.1 Phycisphaeraceae bacterium
TCTGGCTCCGCCGAGGCCCCGATCGACGATGACCTGTTGTCAGCGTGGGTCGTCGGGTGCGAGGGTCTGCTCGCTGAACTTGAGGGGCGTTTGCTTGCGTTAGAGCAATCTCCGGCCGACGGTGACGCTATCGGCGCCATTCGGCGCGCTGTCCACACCCTCAAGGGCGAATGCGGTGTGCTCTCGCTGCACGAGGTGCAACGGCTCTGTCACGAAGCCGAGTCACTGATCGACGGGGCGGTGGAGCATGGGCACTGCGTCCCGATCGACCCGCTGCTTGCCCTGGTTGACTGGTTGAAAGGGTACATCAGCCGACTGGCGACCGACCACAACGCCGCACCGACCGATCACGACCGCCTGCGCTCTCTGCTGACGGGGGGGGGGGAGATAAGCCGCGTCGAGCCGGAGTCAGAGCCTGAGGCTGCTCTCGGTTCGAGCAACCATCTGGAGAGCGGGCCGCTCACCTTTGCCCCACAGCCCGGGACCGAGGAAAACCTGCAGGACTTCCTCTGCGAGGCACGGGAGCACATCACGGCATCGGAAGAGGCGCTGCTGGCGCTGGAGCACGACAACGGCAACATCGAGTTGATCAACACGGTGTTCCGCGCGTTCCACACGATCAAAGGCGTATCGGGATACATGGGGCTCGGCCCGATTGTGTCCCTGGCACACGGAGCGGAGCAGCTGCTCGATGGTGCACGGAGCGGCACGCTCAGCCTCGGGCGAGACGAACTCGACCTCATCCTCGCGTCGTGCGACATGATGACGCGCCTGATCGGTGTCTTGGAAGGCTCAGCCGCACCGCCGTCGTCAGAGTTCGACTCGATCGTCCGCTGCCTCGCCTCCGCGGCGCGCGGCGAGAGTTGTGCCGAGGGTCGTCCCGCACCGCGACACGAGACGGGAGGACGCGGCCAGGAGGTCTCGCCTGCCGCGCTGGCCGAGGCCAAGCCAAGCCAGGTAATGTCAGCATCCATCGCGCGGCGAGCGGATCAGACGGTCAAGGTCAGCACGTCGCGCATGGACAACCTGGTAACGATGGTCGGGGAGCTTGTCATCGCGCAACAGATGGTCGTGCAGGATGCGTTGCGCCTGGAGTCAACGGACCAGCGCCTGCAACGCACGCTCTCGCACATGGGCAAGATCATCCGCGATCTCCAGGAAGTGTCGATGTCGCTGCGGATGGTGAACCTGAAGGGTACATTCCAGAAGATGACGCGCCTCGTGCGCGACGTGTCGCAGAAGGCAGGAAAGCAGATCGTTTGCGAGACAGAGGGCGAGGACGTCGAACTCGACCGGAACGTTGTTGAGGAGATAACCGACCCCCTGGTGCACATGATCCGTAACGCTTGCGATCACGGCGTTGAGCCGGCGGATGTTCGCGTGGCGGCGGGCAAAGGCCCCACCGGGCGCGTCACGCTGCGGGCGTATCACAGCGGCGGCGCCATCGTCATCGAGATCGAGGACGACGGCCGCGGCTTGGACCGGGCGAGGCTGCTCGCCAAGGCGAAGGCCAAGGGGCTTGTTCCCGTGGACGCGGACGACGCCTCGATGTCCGATAGTGAGGTGTTCTCGCTCATTTTCCAGCCCGGCTTCTCCACTGCAGAGCAGGTCACCGACATCTCAGGTCGAGGCGTCGGGATGGACGTTGTTCGGCGCAATATCGAGGCCTTGCGGGGCAAGATCGAGATACGTTCGATACTCGGCCAGGGGACAACGTTCCTCATGCGGCTGCCGCTCACGATGGCGATCATCGACGGGATGGTCGTTCGCGTGGGCTCGCAGCGATACGTACTTCCGACACTTGCCATCGAGCACTCGTTCAGGCCCCAGGTCGGCGACGTCTACACGTTCGCTGGGCGTGGCGAGATGGTGAAGGTTCGTGACTCGATGCTGCCGATCTACAGGCTGAACCGGGTTCTCTCGCTTGACGAGGGCGAGCAGGAGTTCCTTCGCGGCCTGTTCGTCGTGCTGGAATCGAACGACTCGCGCTGCTGTCTGCTCGTGGACGAGATCATCGGGCAGCAGCAGGTGGTCATCAAGACGCTTGGGCTTGGAGGAACGTCGCTCCGGGGCGTCTCGGGCGGCGCCATTCTCGGCGACGGCCGCGTCGCGTTGATTCTCGACGTCGCCGGGATCGTCGCCGAGGCGATCCGCGCCACAGACGTCCAGGCTGCCGTCCGGGCACTCGAACCAGAGGAGGCACTCGCATGAACGCCGCCACGCTCACGGCCTCGAACAAGCACCACGCCCACGGTGCCGCATCCGGGAACACCGACAAGTTCCTGTCATTCTGTCTCGGGCGGGAGGAGTATGCGCTCGCGATTCTCGCGGTCCGTGAGATCATCGGACTGATCGATATCACGGCGCTTCCGCAAACGCCCCCGTACGTGAAGGGCGTCATCAACCTCCGGGGCAAGATCATCCCCGTGATCGAGCTTCGCACCAAGTTTGGTCTCAAGCCGGTGGACTACACCGATCAGACGTGCGTCATCGTCGTCGACGCGTCGATCTCGGACTCCGCAGAGCCGCTGCAGGTCGGCCTGATCGTGGACGAAGTGCGAGAGGTGCTCGATATCGCGAACACTGCGATCGAGCCGCCGCCGTCCTTCGGGTGCGCAGTGCCCGTTGACTACATCCACGGCATCGGCAAGGTGCGCGACAAAGTCGTTGTGCTTCTGAACGTGGCCAAGGTCATCGGTGGGGATGCAGGGATGCTCGGACTGTCACAGGAGTCGGCGCGCAGCACGCTGCAGGCTGTCTGACCGACCCAGAGGTAATCGCGCAAGCCATGGCACGCTTGACACGCCAACTCGGCATTCTCTACGGCCTGCTCATGCTCGCCGTGCATGCAATGAGCGTGCCTTCCATCTCGGCGGCGCCGCCGAACGGGGCGCTACCCGCGGAGGAAGGCGACAGCGTCAAAGCGCATCCGATCCGTGTCGAGCTTGGCATCGACTTCTCGAACCGCTACTTCTTCCGCGGGATCGTCCAGGAACGCTCTGGGTTCATCGTGCAGCCCTGGGCGATGCTGGAACTCGATCTGGCGCAGAGCAGTGCAGGCTCTCTTTATGCCGTCCTCGGGACCTGGCATTCGTATCACGACAAAGCAACGGGCGCGACGAGCACTGATGGCGTGGTGCGGAAGTGGTACGAGGCTGACCTGTACGCCGGTCTCGGCGCGATGGCTGGAAGGTGGAACGCGACGGCTGTCTACATGCTCTACACGAGTCCATCGGAGGCCTTTGAAACGGTGCAGGATGTGACGATCTCGGTCGCGCTCGATGACGAGGGCATCACGCCCCTCCTCGCTCTGTACCCCTCGCTCACGCTCGCGGTCGAGACCGGAGCGAACGGTGCGGATAGCGCGGACGGCGGGCGCGGTGTGTATCTCGAGGTCGGCGTCGAGCCGCTCGTTCGGCTCGATGACGTGTTCACAGGAACCGAACCCGGCATCGAGATCTCGTTCCCGGTTGCGCTCGGACTGAGCCTGTCCGACTACTACGAGGACGCGGATGGCAGCGATGCTACGTTCGGGTTCGTAAGCATTAGTGCACAAGTCACAATCCCGCTGGGACTGATCGCCCGGAGCGCACGTTGCGCTCTCAGGCTTGGAGTCGAGGGCCTGTTCCTCGGCGATCACGCACGCACGTACAACCGAGGCCGCG
>JAHCJE010000193.1 GCA_026128865.1 Phycisphaeraceae bacterium
GGAGAGGTCCGAACGCCTGTCGATCGACGAACTGATCGAACGCACCGGCTGCGGCGGGTCGTGCGGGCTGTGCCTGCCGTACATCCGGCTGGCGATCGCGACGGGGCGCACGACGCTGCCGATCATGTCGGAGATCGAGTGCGCGCGGCAGACGCGCGAAGCGACGGCATAGCCTGAGAAGAAGAAAGAACGGCACGGGCGTGCGGCCCGTGCCGCGGATCCGTTCGCCGCGACCGCCGACACCCGGCTCAGTTGTCGCGTGCTGCCTCGGCCCGTTCGCCCACCAGGTCGCCACGGACCTCGACGTGCGGCACGCCCAGCGAATCGTTGCGGTCCGCGCCCAGCGCCTCGGCGACGCGGGCGGCCTCCGCGAGCATCTCGGTCTCCTCGTCGAGGTCGTCCTTCGGCGGCTCGGCGAGGTACTTGACGCGCAGTTCCTGGTAGACCCGGAAGCCCGTGCCTGCGGGGATCAGGTGCCCCAGCAGGACGTTCTCCTTCAGGCCGACGAGCGTGTCCTCCGCGCCCTTGAGCGCGGCCTCGGTGAGCACCTTCGTCGTCTCCTGGAACGACGCGCCCGAGAGGAACGACTCGCTCTGGAGGCTGGCCTTGGTGATGCCGAGCAGCAGCGTCCGCCCGGTTGCGGGCCTGGCTCGCTTGGCCTTGGCGGGCTCCTTGCCCTCGGCCTCGGCCTTCGCGTTGGCCTCCTTCACAACGTCCTTGTGGACCAGTTCGCCGACGCGCAGGTCCGTCCCGCCGGACTCGACCACTCGCAGCATCGAGGCGATCTTGTTGTTGGTCTGGCGGAACTGGAACTTGTCCACGACCTCCTGCGGCAGCAGGTCGGTGTCGCCGGGGTTCTCGATCTTCACCTTGCGGAGCATCTGGCTCAGGATGAGCTCGATGTGCTTGTCGTTGATGGTGACGCCCTGGGCGCGGTAGACATTCTGCACCTCGTCGAGCATGTAGGTCCAGAGGGCCTCCTCGCCCTTGATGCGCAGGATGTCGTGCGGGACGAGCGGGCCTTCGGTCAGCGGGTCGCCCGCCTGCACGAAGTCGCCGCCGTGGACGAGCAGGTGCTTGTCCGACGGGACGTGGTGGTCCTTCTCGATGCCCGAGTCCGACGTGATGCGGATTGTCATCTTGCCCTTGCGCTTGTCGGAGAGCAGTTCCACGCGACCGGTGATCTCGGCGACGTACGCGGGGTCCTTGGGCTTGCGGGCCTCGAAGATCTCGGTCACGCGGGGGAGGCCGCCGACGATGTCCTGCGAACCGCCCGCGGCGCGGGGCTGACGGGCGAGCATGTGCCCGGCCCTGACCTCCTGCCCGTCCTTGACCTCGATGCGGGCCTTGGCGGGGAGGTAGTGGAAGTCGAGGATGTTGCCCTGCTCGTCGACGATGTTGATCTGCGGGTGCAGGTCGCCCTTGTGCTCGATGACAACGAGCGCCTTGAGACCCCGTCCGGCGTCCTCCTCACGGGCCGTCTCGCCCGGAACGATGTCCACGAACTGGACGCGGCCGGGCTTCTCGGCGAGCGTCGGCGTGCGGTGGGGGTCCCACTTGACCAGTTCCTGGCCCTTCTTCACTTCCTGGCCGGGCTTGACGAGGATGAACCCGCCGTAGGGCACCTTGAACTTCTCGACCTCACGCCCCTTGGCGTCGAAGACGGCGATCTCCCCGTTGCGCTTGAGGGAGACGAGGACTTCACGGCCGTCCTCGTCGTGCGTGACGGCCTCGCTGCAGTCACGGATGACCACCGTGCCGGCGACGCCCGCGCGGTACTCGCTCTCGGCGACCGAGCGCGTGCCGATGCCGCCGGTGTGGAAGGTCCGCATCGTCAGCTGCGTGCCCGGCTCGCCGATGGACTGGGCGGCGATGATGCCGACGGCCATGCCGATCTCGACCGGCTTGCCCGTGGACATGTCCAGCCCGTAGTCCATGACGGAGCAGCCTGTGCTGCTCTCGCTGGTGAGCGGGGAACGGACGAAGACGGAGTCGATGCCGAGCTCCTCGATCTTCTTGGCGATCTCCTTGGTGATGATCTCGTTCTCACGAACGATCATCTCGTCGTTCATGGGGTTGACGATGTTGTTGAGACTCACGCGCCCCTCGATCTGGTCGCGGAGAGGCACGTCGATCTCGTCGCCCTTGTAGATGGCGCGCTTGACGATCCCGCGCCTGGAGCCGCAGTCGTGCTCGCCCACGATGACGGACTGGGCGATGTCGCAGAGCTTGCGGGTGAGGTAGCCGGAGTCTGCGGTCTTGAGGGCGGTGTCGGCAAGGCCCTTGCGCGCGCCGTGCGTCGAGGAGAAGTACTCGAGGATGTTGAGGCCCTCGCGGAAGTTCGCGCGGATCGGGGTCTCGATGATCTCGCCCGAGGGCTTGGCCATCAGGCCGCGCATGCCGGCCAGCTGCATCATCTGGCTGACGTTGCCGCGGGCGCCCGAGTCGGACATCAGGTAGACGGGGTTGAGGTAGTGCCTGCCCGCACCCGAGGCGATGTCGGCGTACTCGCCGTTCTCGTCGCGCCGGTCGTGCTTGAGCGTCTCGATGAGTTTCTTGGTGACTTCCTCGCGGCAGTGTGCCCAGATGTCGAGCAGCTGGTTGTATCGCTCGCGCGGCGTGATGATCCCTCGGTCGTAGTTCTTCTCGACGCGCTCGACCTTGCGCTGAGCGTCGGCGAGCAGGTCGGCCTTCTCCGCCGGGATCCGCATGTCGTAGACGCCGAACGAAAGGCCCGCGAGCGTGGACTGCTTGAACCCGATCTCCTTCATCAGGTCCAGCAGCTCGATCGTGGCGGGGCGGCCGCAGAGGTCGTACACGTCGTCGATGACGCGGGCGCAACCCTTCTTGCCCAGCGCGCAGTTGTAGTAGGGCATGTTCTCGACCTGCTCGAGTCGGCGCCGGCACTCGGCACGACGCTCGTCGGAAGCGGCCAGCCCCAGCTCGGTCGTCCACTCGCGCCGAGCGATCCGCTTCGCCTCCTCGATCACGTCGGCGAACAGGACGCGCCCGGCCGTCGTGCGGATGCGGTTGTTCTCGGGGAACTTCGCCGGCGCGCCGCCCTGAGCCGACACGATCTTCCGGAAGCCGTCCACGCGGACGGAGATGAACTCGTGGATGTCGATCACCCCCTGCTCGTACGCCAGGATCGCCTCGTGACGGTCCTTGAAGGACCGGAGCTTCTCGACCGGGCGCGTGTCGGGGACTTCCGTGGTCAGGAAGTAGACGCCCATCACGATGTCCTGCGACGCCGAGATGATCGGCTTGCCGTTCGCGGGCGAGAAGATGTTGTGCGTGCTCAGCATGAGCACGTGCGCCTCCGCCTGCGCCTCGATGCTCAGGGGAAGGTGGACGGCCATCTGGTCGCCGTCGAAGTCCGCGTTGAACCCGCCGCACACCAGCGGGTGGATGCGGATCGCGTTGCCCTCGACCAGCACCGGCTCGAAGGCCTGGATGCCCATGCGGTGCAGGGTCGGGGCGCGGTTCAGCAGGACCGGGTGCTGGTAGATGACCTGCTCGAGGATGTCCCACACTTCCGCGTCGCGGCGCTCGAGCATCCGCTTGGCGGACTTGATGGTGTCCGCGAGGCCCTGC
>JAHCJE010000194.1 GCA_026128865.1 Phycisphaeraceae bacterium
GGCCTCGTCTCGGGCGGCGCGGTTGTAGAGCGCACCGTGTGGTTTGACGTAGCGGAGTCGGGCGCCGTAGGCCATACAGAAGGCGGCAAGGGCGCCGATCTGATAGATCAGGTAGGCCTCGATCTCATCCGTCGTGGCGTCGAGGTCGCGGCGACCGAATCCCTGCAGGTCGGGGTACCGAGGATGCGCACCAATCGTGACACGGCGTGCCGTCGCGCGCGACACCGTTTCCCGCATCACGACGGCGTCGCCCGCGTGGAATCCGCAGGCCACATTGGCAGAGGTCACCAGACTCAGTAACTCGGTGTCGGCTGTCAGTCGATAGCGGCCGAATCCTTCACCCAGATCCGCGTTGAGGTCGATCGTGCTCACATCGAGTCGGGCGGCGCAGGCGTCGGCGGGACGATCCGGAACGCGAAGTTCTGCTGGACCCACTGACGCACCGGCCGGTTGGCCTGGATCGCTGGCCGGAAGGACATCAGCGCGAGCGCGTTGCGCACCGAGTTGGTGAACTCGGGGTGGCTCGACTGAATCACCCGAATCGACAGGCTGTCGACCCGACCGGTGGAGTCGACCACGTAGTTCACGAACGTGGTACCCTCGACATTCTTGGCCAGGAGCTCGGCGGGATAGACCGGCGCCGCGCTGCGCGGATCGCGCACCACGGTCGAGTCGACTTCGATCTCGGTCAGCGCGGTCTCCTCTTCGAGGAGCGCGCCCGGCGGCAGGTCGGTTGGAAGCGGGTTGAGCAGATCGCCGGGCGGACCCAGCGCAATGGTCTCCTCTGGCTCGGCGTGTGCGAGCGGCTCTTCGGTTGCCCCCGAATGCTCGACCAGGCCGGACCAGTCGACCCCGCCGCCTCCGGCCGCCCCAGCCGGGCGATCCGGCGGTACGAAGAAAGTGACGATTTGATCGAACGGGCTCGTCTCGGTCGACACATCGTTCTGCGGCAGAAGAAGCGGAGAGACGATCAGTGCGTGGAGCACAAAGCTCGCCGTCGCGCCCATGTCCCAGGGACGCCCGGACGGCGGAAGCACACGAAAGTCAGCCATGGACGGAGTCCTCAGCGTCAACACTATGTAATCTATCCTGACGGGGGCAAGGGGGACCGGGTTTCGCGCACCGTGTTTCCGACAAATAATTTTATTTGACAAATAAAAATAATATGACTAGTCTTGTCGAATGCTGCGCGATCCTGCTGCTCAACTGATCACTGCTTATCCGATTCTCCATCACGCCTTGCGACAGCGCGAGCAGGTCGGGCAGGGCGGGGAGCGGGTCAGTGCGCATCAGGCCACCGTTCTGGCGCACCTCGACGCGGAAGCGGGGCAAACCCTCACCGAACTCGCCAACGCCCTCGGCGTGGCCCTCCCGACGATGTCGCTGCTGATGGATCGATTGGTGCGGGCCGGGATGGTGCGCCGTGAGCGGGATCCTGCCGACGGGCGCCGGGTGGCGCTGCGGCTGACAGAAGCCGGGGTGTCGATCGTCGCGGCTCAGTCGATGCTCGATCCCGCCCGGGTGCGGGCGCTGCTCGCGACCCTGTCGGCTCGCGAGCGGGAAGCCGGTGTCGAAGGACTCCTTACCCTGGCGCGAGCCGCCCGCCGCATGGCGGATGGGGCGGCCGGGTCATCGTCTTCCAAGCGAGGTGGTGCATGAATCGTCGTCAACGGCGTCGGCGCAGCCAGGTCGTGCGCGCCCTGGCGCTGCTGCCGTTGCTGATGACCGGGGCCCTCTGGGCTGTCGGGTCGCGACTCCCGGTTCGCCACGCCGAAGAGTCGGTTGCCTGGATTCCGGCGTCGCCTGAATCGGTCTGGCTGGTTCTGACGGATCTGGACGGCATGCCGGCCTGGCGTCGTGATCTGGCCAGCGTCGAGCGGCTCCCCAACGGAGCAGGCGCCGGCCTGATTCGTTGGCGGGAGGTCAGTGCTGCCGGCCGGCAGACCGCGATGGAGCGGTTGGAGGCGCTGCCTCCCGAGCGCCTGGTGGTCCGGCCCGCCGGGGTGGCAGACTCGACCCGGCGCTGGATCTATCGCCTGACTCCGAAGGATCGGGGTACCGAGGTGGTGGTGCGCGACGAGCGTGATGTTGCCAACCCGGTCCGCCGAGTTCTGGTGGGTGTCTTGGGGGCCGATCGGTCGACGATTGACGGTATGGCTGAGGATCTCGAGCGGCGCCTCGTGGGGCGAGCGGGGCAACTGGCTGCGCGGGGCCTCTGACGCCGATCGGTCAGTCGGGCTCTGCCGGCGGCACCAGATTGCATCGGATCAGCGCCCGTTCGAGGTAGATCTCGATCAGGTCGAAGTGGGGTGTCCGGGTTCGGTGGAACCACTCGTCGCGGCAGCCCAGCAAGCCGGCCGCGGCGAACAGTGCAGCCTCATCCCGGGCCAGCAGGTGACAGGTCCGCCGCCCGCGGAAACGGAAAATGTTCTCGTGGACCGCAATCCCGCCTGCTCCGGCCCACACTCGTGCCTCCACGACCTCGCGTGACGCGAAGTAGCGCCATTCGGCCCGGGTCGCGTCACTCATCGGGGCTGGGGCGGCGGCGCTGGCGTTTGGTGTCCCCGCGTTTCCGCTTGGTGGCCAGCCGGCGCAACTTCTCGGCGCGCGGAACGCGGGTGGCATGCCGAACTCGCGGCGGACGCCGAGCCTGATCGACGAGCGCCGTCATCCGCGCCTCTGCCGCCACCCGATTGTGGAACTGACTGCGCGAGTCGCTGGCGACGATCCGCAGCCAGCCGTCGTCGTCGATGCGACCGTGGAGCAGGTCCAGAACACGAGCCCGCTCTGCGTCGTCCAGCACCCTGGTGGCGCGGACGTTCCACCTGAGCTCGACCCGAGTCGAGCTGGTATTGACGTGCTGGCCCCCCGGGCCGCCCGAACGGCTGGCCCGGAAGTCGAGTTCGTCGGGAGGAATCCGAAACACCGGCCGCGGCATCGTCGAAGTATAGAGTGCGGACCTCCGGAGGGAAGCGTGTTTCCCGAACCCTTGGGGACCGTTACGTTTCGGAGTGGGACCTGCGTGTGCGATCAGCGTTGGCGTCAGGAGTGTATGCGACTGTTCATGGCAGTACCGTTGCCGCCCGAAGTCGAGCGCGCGACCGTCGAGACAATGCGCCGGCTCAAGGCGGCCAACTGGCCGGTTCGCTGGGTTGGCGAGGACGGGTTGCACGTGACGCTCAAGTTTTTTGGCGAGGTTACCAGCGACCGAATTGATGTGCTGGCGGAGTTGCTCGAACGCGCGACCCGCGAGATGATGCCAGTCGCCATGTCATTGACCGGCCTCGGGTGCTTTCCGAACACGGCCAGGCCGCGGGTGCTGTATCTGGAGGCAGAGGCCGACACCGGCCTGGAACTCCTGCAAGATCGGATCGAGCGCGGCGCCGACGGGTTGGGCTTCCCGCCAGAAGGTCGGCCGTTTCGCCCTCACGTGACGCTGGGCCGGGTGCGCGAGGGGCATCGTCTGCCCAGCGGCTGGCACGATGTCGCGGCGGAGCTTGCGCCGGTGGCGCCCTTCCTGGTCGACCGGGTCGTCCTGT
>JAHCJE010000195.1 GCA_026128865.1 Phycisphaeraceae bacterium
CTCCGCGGAGAACAGCGTGTGCAGCGAGACGTCGCTGACGCCGATGAAAAGGCTGAGGATCGCAAGCGCCGCGACGCCCGCCGCCGCGAGGGGAAACCAAAGGGCCGGTCGCTTCACGGAGGTGGCTGGGCCGGCGCGGAGGGTGCGCGCCGGCCCGTTCTGCCTAGAGGCCGAACGCTTCGATGAGCTGGTTTGCCGCGTTCAGCGTCGCGGTGTAGCCGCCATTGACGATGTACCAGGAGACCGGGTCGACATAGATGACCCGCTCTTCCTGCCACGCGGTGGTCTGGCGGACGAGTTCGTTGTCGAGAAGCTCGGCCGCGGCCGTCCCGGCTTCGCCGGTAGCGGCGTCGCGGTCGATGACGATCAGCCAGTCCGGATTGGTCTCGAGCAGGAACTCGAACGAGATCGCCTCGCCATGCGTGGCGGCCTCGACATCGGCAATCGCCGGGGCGATGCCGAGATCGTCATGGACCCAGCCGAAGCGCGAGCCCGGGCCGTACGCGGTGACGCGCCCGCCGCTCGTCATGACGATGAACACCTCGCCCACCGATCCGGCGCCGGCGCGGAGGACGTCGACCCGCTCCTCGAGGGTGGCGATCATCGCGTCCGCTTCGGCAGTCTTCTCGAAGATGGTGCCGAGCGTCTCGGTGTTGGCGATGACGGTGGCGAGGTAGTTCGTCCAGTCGACGGTGAGATCGATCGTCGGGGCGATCGCCGAGAGCTGCGGATAGACGGGACCCGAGCGCGCGGCGACGATCACGAGATCGGCCTGGAGCGCATTGACCGCCTCGTAGTCCGGCTCGAACAGCGTGCCGATCTTCGCCACGTCCGCCTCGGCGTAGCGGGCGAGATAATCCGGCATCGCAATGACCGGGACGCCGTCCGCCTCGATGCCGAAGGCCGTCAGCGTGTCGAGCGCCGCGAGGTCAAAGGTGAGGACGGTCTCGGGGTTCGGCGCGAGCACCGTCTCGCCCTGGACGTGCGGCACTGTGATGGTCTGGGCGAGCGCCGCGGCACCCGAGGCGACGAGGATAGCCGCGCCGAGGGCAATGCGGCTGACCGGATGTGGCCGGAAGAGCATGACTGTATCTCCACTGTTTAGATCCGGATCAGTTATAAACTGCTGATCCAGCGCTACCTGACTGACAACGATGCCGCGTAGAGATCGCGCGGCCGGAGGTCAATGATGAATCAACAGATGAGAAACGATGAAAACTGGTGATATACTTATCTTCGATGTCGACTTTTTACTTTGAGAAATTCCAAACTTCAGTAAATCCATTGATTGCATCGCAGAGACATGCCAATTCGCTCCGAAAGGAGACGACATGGCATTCTATCGAGGCAAGGTTCTGCGGATCGTGGCGCTCACGCCGCGCATGCGGCGTGTCACCGTCGGGGGCGAAGCGCTCCGCGGCTACATTCACACCGGGCATTTCGACGAGCATTGCCAGGTCTGGTTCCCGCGACCGGGCGAAACCAGAGTGGAGATTCCCGCCGAGGCCGGCGGCTCGCGGCAGCCGCCCCTCGCGCGGATCTTCACCGTCCGCCGTTGCGACCCCGCGGCGGGCGAGGTGGACATCGACTTCTTCCTCCACGAGGGCGGCATCGCCTCGCCGTGGGTGCGGAATGCAAGGCCCGGAGACCCGTTCGTCCTGACGGACTCGCACGGCCATGACGTCGTTCCGGACGATGCCGACTGGCGCTTCTTCGTGGGCGACTCCACCGCGCTGCCGGCGATCGGCCTGATGCTCGAGCGGCTTCGGCCCGGCGTCCGGGCGACAGTGATCGGCATCGTCCCCGACGAGTCCGAGCAGCAGGCGCTCGCATCGCCCGGCGACGTAGACCTCCACTGGGTCGTGGCCTCGACCCCGGCCGAAATCGTCACGGCGACCCTCCACGCCTTCGAGGCGTTCGAGCGGCCCGCCGGCGCCGGCTATTTCTGGGTCGGCGGCGAGGCTACCGCCGCCCGCAGCATCCGCCGCGCCCTCCGGTCCGCCGGCGTACCGTCGAACCGGTTCAGCGCCACGGGCTACTGGCGTGCCAATTCCGAAGAATGGGACCGCCGCTACGATGCCATCGGCGACACCCTGGACGAGCGCGTCGCCGCCGCGCGAAAGGCGGCCAAGGACCGCGATTCATTCCTCGACGAACTCGACCGGATCTACGCCGACGCGGGGCTCTAGCGGCGTGGGATCTCCCACGCGCGTTTCGTAGGCGCAGCGGCCCTCGACGGACGCGAGATACGCTGGCGAATCGGCGTCGCCCAGTTTGACCTAAAGAGGAATCGGCTGTCGGGGACGCAGCTTGAGGTCGTAGCGGACCTCCTCGATGGCGAGGCGCGCCTGATGGCGCGTCGTCGTCGAGCGGAGCGCCTTGCCGTATGCCATATGGGCCACCACGCGCGCCGCGTCGAACGTCCAGTAGAGGCCCATCAGCGGATTGATGAAGAGCGTCCCGCTGCCCGTGCGGTCGGTCGCGTGGAAGTTCCCGAACTCTCCACGGAGAGCACTGGCGACCGAGTTGTTCACGATGCTGGGCAGTGTTGTCTGACGGGCGTTCGCGAGGTCGATGAGTTCGAGGAGGGCGTCGGCTTCGGCGCTGCCGGGCGTCAGCGAGAACGCACCGAGATAGCCGCCCTCCCGGCCGAGCGTTGCGACGTTCTCGAGGAACGAGTGATGCGACACGCCGTGGTACTCGTCGATGCCGAAGCCGAGCGCCGCAAGGAGCACGCGCCCCGGCGCCGCCTCATCGGCTGCAACGAGGGTGATCGCGTCTTCCGTCACGGTGCCGAGCCCCGGCTCGTCGCCGAAGATGAGGCTGTCCGTCCCACCATCGACGAGGACGACGAGGTCGATCGCGTGTGTCGTGACGATTTCGCGAAACGCCTCGGCGAGAGGCAGCACGCCGGGCTGGATGAAGGCATAGACGGGTACTGAAACGTCCCGGCCCGCCAACCATTCGCACAGCCAACGCTCCGGGAAGTAGGGCAGCGATCCGTGCCGCGTGTCGACCCGCCAAAGCACCTCGGAGAGCCGCTCGCCCGTCAGAGGATCAAACGACGTGAACGAGTAGTTCGCGAGCGCGACGTACTTTCCGCGAGCCAGAAGACGGATCGCCAGAGGTACGCCGGAGTAGACGTCGAAGCCGCCGCCGCAGCCGACAATGAGGATGCGGTTCGCACGGTCGAGGCGGTCGAGAAACGGAATCATTGCCGGGCTCTCCTGTCGGGCGCCCGCGGTTCTAGCCGAAAACGCCTCCCTGTGCCCCTACTCCGCCGCAGCCGCACCGAACTGGGCCTCGTGCAGCGTCCGGTACGCGCCGCGGCGGGCCAGAAGTTCCGCGTGCGTGCCCTGCTCGGCGATGCCGCGGCCGTCGACGACGACGATGCGGTCGGCGTTCTGGATCGTGGCGAGGCGGTGGGCGATGACGAGCGTGGTGCGGCCGTGCGACAGCTCGGCCAGCGAGCGCTGG
>JAHCJE010000196.1 GCA_026128865.1 Phycisphaeraceae bacterium
TCGTCGTCGGCTGCTCGGCGTGGACCTGGCCGAGCTTCCAGCCGCCGGGGAGCACCGTCGCCATCCGCTTCTCGAGCTCGACCTCGTCCATCGGCTCCAGCGGATCGGCCTCGCCGTTGGCGGGGGCGTCGGTGTAGAGCACGGCGGCGAAGTCCGCGGCGGTCTCGGCGGCGGCGATGACCGCCAGCGTGTAGCGCCGCAGCTGCGCGAACAACGGCAGCGCAGGCGTGATGTCGGGGATGCCGCGCATCTGCCCGGGCCGGTCGGGCCGGAAGTAGTGCAGCACGCTGGCTGCGGGGAGCGTGTCGAACGCCGCGGGATCGCCCCCCCCGCCCGCACCCCCGCCCCACCCGCCGCAGTCGCCGGGGTGATGGCGCAGCACGCGGTAGGCCACGGGGAGGAAGTGCTCGTCAAGGACGACGCCATCGACCTCGTTCTCGGGAACCCGCATCCCCACGCGCCACGGTGTGGCTACCTGCTCGGGCTCGATGAGCCGCAGGTCGAGCTTGACCGGCGAGTCGATGCCCGGGCTGCTGACCAGGAGCCCGAATGCTTCGCCGCTCTCGGCGCGGGCCAGACGCATGGTGCGGAGTTTGCCCGGCAGGTCGATCGCCTCGGCCCAGGACTCGAAGAGCTCCTCGACGCGGCGGTTGGCCGCGGCGTCGCCGGTGAGCATCTGCAGCCGCGGGCCGGTGCCGACCGTGTCGTTGGCCAGCGTGAGGGCGATCCCCTTGGCGTAGGAGTTGTTGGCGACCTCGTAGCGGGCGCGGTTGCGGAGGATGCGCCGGACCTCGGGGCTGACGGCCGCATTGGGCGAAAGGCCATCCGCCGCCGCCCAGTGCTTCCGGTTGTCTGGCGTGGTCTGCGCCGAGTCGAACTTGGCCAGCACCGAACGCGACGCGCGGCGCACCGCCACCGCATGAGCACCGCGCCCGCCCGGCCCGCGTCCATGCGGGCCGGCGGCGAGCGTGCCTCCGCGAGAGACCGAGGGGGTTCCGCGTCCCCGCGTGGTCCGACTGAAGATGTTGGCGATGGTCGTGAGCATGAAGGTGCGAGCGTGCTGGACGGGGAGGGGCGTTACTCCGCGCCCGGCGGGACGATCTTGGCGAACTTGACGCCAAGGCCGGGCTTCCTCGCGGCGTCCTTGGACGCGAGGTAGCGGTCGGCCTCGATCTGGTCCTTCAGGGAGTGCTGATCGACGGACTGGCCATCGACCGACGCCTTCGCGGGCTGCGATGCGTTGTCGCGGATGGCCTGTTCGAGACTGGGGGCTGGGTCAGGCACGAGGAGTTCTCCGATGCCGCCTATATCTGCGCGCCCGCCGGATTCTGTCGCGCGCGGAGCCTGTGACGGCCCAGGATCGGTCGATAGATCGACCTCAGTCCTGCGTCTCGCGCGTGAGGGCGCGACGGCCGCAGTGCCGGCACTCGCGGCGGCGGATCACCACGCCGCCCGGGCGGTGCTTCACGTACAGCACGCGGAAGTGCTGGCCACCCGCATCCGCGGCAGACGAGGCCCAGCTTCTGGCCCAGGTGGGACTGCGGTTCTCGCTTCGCCGGCGGCATCAGCGTCGCCCTCCCTGGAGCGCCGAGAGCTTGAGCCGCGGACGCACCACCGGCTTCGCGTCCGTGCCGAACAGCACCGCGCCCTGCATCGACGCCGCCACCGCCGCGCCCACCAGGCAGTCGAGCCAGTGGTTGTCCAGCCCCTCGACTCGGAGCTTCCATTCGTCCACCGTTCGCCCGCGACCTTCTGTCTTCACGCGGTACTCGCTGGTCAGGTGTTCGGCGAGCAGCCGGTGCGGCTCGGGCTTGGACCCAAAGAGCGAGAGGCATCCGGGGTCACCCATCGGGACCGCGAGGCGTGCGTGCGAGAACGACTTCCAGTAGTTCGTGTCGAACACGACGTGCCGAACAGCACGCTTTCCGGTGACGACCGGGATGCGCCAGTTCAGTCCAACACGGTCGCCGCGCTTGCGCTTGTAATCGGAGAATGGGATACTCGACGCGCCCACGTAGCGGCCGTGGCTGGGCATGAGCACGCCGGCGTGCGGGCTTTGCCGGCAGAACTGGTAGATCACGTCCGTGGACGATCCCCAGTTGGCGTCAATGAGGCAGCGGTCGATCCGGACCATTGCGCCGTCGTCGCGCCGCCACTCCCGGGCCAGGTGCGATTGGCAGAGCCGCTCAAGCCCGGCATAGATCGCTCCCTCGACGCCGGCCCGCGCCGCGACGCTCCCGAGCGTGCGGCGCAGGTCCCGGAGGGTGAAGTACGGCTGCTTCTGGTCGGGCTCCGTGCCGTAGTCGACGACGTACCCGGTGAAGTCGTCCTCCCACGCCGCGACCACGTAGAAGAGCGCCTTGCCCTGCACGTCCACGAACATCGTCAGGCGCGTGCAGCCGATGGGCACCTCGCCGCGAGCATGGCCGCTGAGTTTGCCGACGATCTGGTCGGCGCTGAGCAGATCGTCCTGCGCTGTCACCTCGGGAAGCGGCTCGTTCTGGTACTCGGCGAAGAACGCGTGCTCGTCCTGGAGCCGCAGGTTCATCGCGTGCTGGACGGCGGAGAGTTCGTCGTGGTTGAAACGCTCCGGCCACGCGATGCTCGCGCCCTCGTCCATTGCCGAGCGGTGCTGCAAATAGAACTCGGTCGCGTCCGCGATGCCCCGGTCGTTCCGCAGCCCCTCCGCGCGAAGCTCGGCATAACGCTGCCAGAGCGCCTCCCGGACGGGGAACGCATAGACCATCTTCGTCCGTTCCCCCTGCCACTGGGGGTGCTCGTCGCGGTCCAGGATGCGGTCGGCCATGTCGTCGGGGCGGACGACGGTGAGGGTCATCAGGCCCGCGATCTTCCTGCCCGGCCCTGCCAGGCCGAGAATGGCGCCGGCAAGAATGCGCTCCCGAGTTGCGCACTGCGACGGCGAGCGCGCCGACTCGTCGGTCTGCGGGTCGTCGATGAGCACCAGCGACGGGCGCACGCTCCCGCCATCCGCCCGCTTGTGCTTCATGCCGCGGATGCGGCCGGTGATGCCGGCGACGCGGATGATCGCTCCCGACGCCAGCGACCCCGCGATCGTTGGCAGCACGATCTCCTTGGCGGTCCACCCGATGTGCGTCTGCTTCCCCTGGTACAACTGGCCGGCCGCGCGCTGGTGGATGCCCTCCAGGGACCGGATCGGATGGCAGACCTCGGGGAAGTCGGAGGCGAGCAGATCGCTGTTCTCCAGCTCGGCCTTGATGGACTCCAGCATCCCCGCCGCGTGCTCCTCATCCGAGCCGATCAGCGCCACGAACTCGCGGTGGCCGTAGAGCATGGCCCAGAGGCAGGCGGTCTCGCACAGGGACGTCTTGCCGCTTCCTCGCGGCATGGCCATCGCAAACAGGCCGCCCTCCAGCACCGCCTGCTCGATCTTGGCGATGACCTTCAGGTGGTCGTCGGACCACTTGA
>JAHCJE010000197.1 GCA_026128865.1 Phycisphaeraceae bacterium
GCGACTTGACGCCGCGATCATCACCGAAGAGGAGGCGCGATGATGGGCAAGCGTGCCGATCAGAAGGTGACGACTCCTGAGCAGGTCAATACTGCGCTGATGAAGCGGTACGGGAAGACCGGGGAAGTAGCCAAGCCGGTGTTCCCCAAGACCATCTCCCTCAAGGAGTTGCTGACTCCGGAGACTCATCGATCTGTCAAGATGGGAGCTGCGAAACAGGTCCTGAGCAATCAGCTGCCCGGGGTGCAGGCCAAGTGATCTAGTGCGCATGAGGTTCGCGTACGACTGCCTAATCTCCAATGTCTCCTCTCCCCCGCTTCGTCTCCCCCCTCCGTTTCTTCGCCGCGATCCTGCGCTCGACCGAGCCTTTCGTCGGCTTCGTCGCCCGGCGCGGCTTGGGGGCGTGCAAGGATCGCTCCACGAGGTCCGCGAGGCGGTCCAGGCACGCCGCGCGGTTGCGGGACTGCGACCGGTATTCGTCCGCGGCGATGACGAGTTCGCCCTTCTCCCGCGCGAGGTGGCGCGAGGCGAGCCGACGCAGCCGGCTCCGCGCGCCCGGCGGCAGGGGGAGGTCGTCGAGACGGACGCGCAGGACGGCGCGGGTGGCCCGCTTGTTCACGTTCTGGCCGCCGGGGCCGGAACTGGAAACGAACGTGAACCGAAGTGCCTCGGGCCGAACCGCAATCCCCGGGGCGAGGCGGATGAGGTTGGGGGCGTGTGAGGGATCGGGGCCGGGGTCGTGGTAGTCTGGAGGGTCAGTCATCCCGTGGTCTCATCGGTTGCCGTCGTCAGGGGCGAGAGGGCACGCTACGCTCCCGGCTCAGGAGACGCAGGAAACCCCATGACTTCCCTCTGCCGACGGTTGCTGATCGTGTTTCTCCCCGGTGTCGCTTGTGTTTCTGTTCCTGCCGCGGGGCAGGAGGAGACTCCGGTTGGTGGGAGCGACAGCTGGACGGTTCGCTTCGAGCCTGCGGTTTGGTTTGTCGGAGCGTCGGGGGATCTGCGGCTGCCTGGCACGGCAGCATCGGGGAACGGGCAGAAGCTGGACATGGGGGATCTGAACCTGGACAGCCCTCGTGCCAGCCCGTTCGGCGAGTTGCACCTGAAGCGTGGGCCGTGGCGGATTTCGCTGAGCGGGCTCGCGTTTTCGTCTGGCGGGCGTGACTTCGCCGCGGCAGGTCCTGGCCAACTGGGGCCGATCGCGTATGACGCCGGGGACATGCTCGCTCTCTCGATGGAGTACACGACGTTCTCCGCGACGGGCGGGTACGAGTTTCTGACGGCCGAGCGGGGGACGACGGACGATGGCGGAGTGAAACTCCGGTCTCGGCTGATCGGCTTTGCTGGAGCACGTTTTCACGACGTGGACTTTGATGCGTCGTTGCAGGCGGCCGCGGGGGCATCGGTCTCCGCGGACAACTTGTTCGCCGAGCCGATCGCTGGGGTGCGGTGGGAGCTGGACATCCACGAGCGTTTCGTGATCGATGTGGTCGGCGCGGCCGGCGCGTTCGGCTGGGGGGACCAGTCGTCGTGGTCGGCGGACATCGTGGTGGGTTTTACCTGGCGTCCGGTCGAGAACCTCGGGGTGCAGATCGGGTACCGTCAGCTCGTTGTGGGTCTGAAAGACGGGGATGCCCCGGAGCAGTTCGAGTGGCGTGGTGCGGTGGCGGGGCTGTATGCGGGTGCGGTTCTCCGGTTCTGAGGGTGGAACCCCGGGTAGGGCCGACCTGGGCGGTCTGCGCCGCGAGTCCCGAGCATCGGTGTTGACCGCACGGTGCGGATATGGGACACTCTGCCGCGGAAGAGTCGGGGTAGCCCGTGACCGGATACTCACTCGTCGGGGGACGAGGCCCGCACACGGGTGGTGAGGACGCTCCCGTTGGCCCGCCGGGTCGAACGGAACGCGCAGGGGGAGCGGGCGGCGATGAAGACCATAACCAAGAAAGACCTGATCGACCGTATCACCGCGAAGACCGGTGAGAAGCGTGCGTCTGTGAAGCGCATCGTTCAGGAGTTCCTGGAGCAGATCGGGGGCGACCTGGCAGCGGGGAACCGCATCGAGTTCCGTGACTTCGGTGTGTTCGAGGTTCGTCATCGTGCTCCGAGGACTGCGCAGAACCCGAAGACACTTCAGCCCGTGCAGGTTCCGGGTCGGCCGACGGTTCGCTTCAAGCCCGGGCGACTGATGCGTGACAGCATCGAGAACGGCGATGCGCGGATCGTGGAGATCCGGCCGACGGGCAAGCGAGGGCGCAAGGCGGAAGTGCACGTTCGCCAGAGCGGCGCGAGGGTTGCGTCATCGGACGACGGTCGTACGCCGAAGGGGTGAGGGCGAAGTTCAGTCGGCGCAAGCGCCGGCGTGCTTCGTGGTGGCGAGGCGGAGCATCCTTCCGAGGGCGGCCAGCGCTTGCGTGCGCACCTCGGGGTGCACGCGGATGACGTTCACGCTCCGCGGCTCGCCGCGCGGCGTGCCCTCGCCGCAGAGATTGTCCAACACCCACAGCAGGTGCGGTTCGTCGATGCGGTACATCGTCGTGCAGAGACACTGGCAGTCCGAGAGGATGCGGACCTCGACGCCGCGCTCGGCGGCCTCGCGCGACAGCCGGCCGACCAGGTGCACCTCCGTGCCCACCGCCCAGCGGCTGCCGCGCGGGGAACGCCGGATCGTCTGAATGATGAACTCCGTCGAGCCGGCAAGGTCCGCCCGGTCCACCACCTCCTTGCAGCACTCGGGGTGGACGAGGACGCGGACAGGCTCTTCGCCTCGCTCGCGGCGGCGTTCGTTCTCGGCGCGAATCTCGTCGCAGTGCTCGGGACGGAAGAGTTTGTGAACGGAGCAGTGGCCGGCCCACAGGATCACGCGCGCAGCGAGCAGATCGCCCGGCGATGCGCCGCCGAGCGGGTGTCCCTGCCGGGTCTTGCGCGGGTCGTAGAGGCACGACTCGGTCGCCACGTCCACGCCGAACTTGGCGGCGGTGTTGCGCCCGAGGTGCTGGTCGGGCAGGAAGAAGACCCTCACGTCGTCATCCGCGCCCGGCTCGTCGCCCCCCCCCAGCGCCCACTCGAAGACGCGGTCGGCGTTGGAACTGGTGCAGCACGCTCCGCCGCGCTCGCCCACGAACGCCTTGATCGCAGCCGACGAGTTCACGTAGGTTACCGGGATGATGCGGCCCCGCCATCCCTGGTCGCTCAGGGCGGCGTGGATCATGTCCCACGCCTCGCACACGTCGTCGTAGTCGGCCATGTCCGCCATCGAGCAGCCGG
>JAHCJE010000198.1 GCA_026128865.1 Phycisphaeraceae bacterium
GAGGACGATCATGCCTGAGGCGCGACCGTCGGATGCGAGGCCGGCGCGGGGCAGGCCGTCGGGGAGGATGCGGCTGAGTCGGAGTTCGTACCACTCGGCGGCGTGCGTGGGCGCGACGAGCAGATCGATGTCGGCGTGGGAGAGGGTGCGCTGGCCTTCTGCGGTGTGCGCGATGACGACGACGCCGCGGCCTGGTGATCCGTCGTCTCGCTTGGGCGAGATTCGGACTTCGAGATCGACTCCGAGCGAGTTTTCGGGTTGCTCGATGCGAGCTCCTGTGGCGGAGTCGGCGTCGGCGTCGATGAGAATTGTGAGCGTCTCGTGCGAGGCTTGGATGGCGCGGGGGGGGCCCTCGACGGCGAGTCGCAGGTAGAGGTAGTGAGCATCGGCGAGTGCGGCCTTGTCGGCGGGCCAGTCGTCGATGGCGCCGTCGAGCGTGATGGCGAGTTGTGAGGTTGTCGTGCGTTGGACCGGGGCGAGGAGCCTTGGGCCGCCGTTGTCGGAGGTGCCGCAGCCTGCGACCGCGGCAAGGCAGGCGGCAAGGGTCCAAGGGAGTGCGGTTCTGGCGTGGTTGAGCATGGCGGCAGTATCGGCGGACGGGGGGCTGGTGGCAAACCGGGCGGTTTCCGGGGTTCGTGTGGGGCCGCGGTCGCGCAGAGTTCGCGCCCCGGCGCGTGAGCGGGCGACCCGAACGCCGCTTGAAGAAGCAGAGGAACGGCATGAAACGCCGAAACCAGAAACCCCGGAAAGCGATCAACGTATCGGGAGCGCAGCCATGAACGAGTACTTCGAGAGAATCGATTCCGAACGGCTCTTCGAGGCCTCCGAGGCCGTCATCAAGGCCCTGACCGAGGTCGCGGATCGGCTGACGGGTCGGTGCCCGAGGCCGGTGGACCTGATGGGGACACCCGATCAGCCCGCGTGCCTGGTGCCGTTCAGCCGGGCCGAGGTCGAGGAGGCGACGGCGTTCCTCGTCCGGATGGGGTACCTCGAGTTCCGCACCAAGACCAAGGCCTGACCCGGTCGTCGGTTTCCGCACTCTCTCCTCGTTCTTCTCCGTATTCTCCGTGGCGGGGCCTTTCCTGGCCCCGCCAATTTTCACTCGAGCCGATCCCGAAACGCGAGATTCACCACAGAGGCACAGAGGGCACCGAGAGGAAAACCAAGAGTTCCTGCCTCGGCGCTCTCTGTGCCTCTGTGGTGAGATCGGTTCTCCGAGGTTACGGGATAGGCTTTCCCGTGTAGGTACGCCAATCGGAGGTTCCCATGCGCAATCTCATCCTTGTCGTCGCTCTTGCTGCGGTCGCGCTGTCCGCGTTCGCGTTGCAGCCGGAGCGGCCGCAGCGGCTGATCGGGCGGCCGATGGACGAGGTCATCGCCGAGACGCTGGACGACTTCCACGACGCCGCGGCGAAGGCGGACGCCGCGCGGTACTTCGGGCACTTCACGGCGGATGCGGTGTTTCTCGGGACGGACCCGACGGAGCGCTGGACGGTGGAGGAGTTCCGTGCATGGGCCTCGCCGTACTTCGAGCGGGACTCGGCGTGGACGTATCACGCGGTCGAGCGGCACGTGACTCTGGGGCCGTGCGGGCACGCGGCGTGGTTCGATGAGGTAGTCCGCAACGAGACGTACGGCGACCTGCGGGGCACGGGCGTGGTCGTGCTGAGCGAAGGGCGGTGGCGGATCGCCCAGTACAACCTGACATTCCAGGTGCCGAACGAGGTGGCGGAGGGGCTGCTGGAACTCGTGAAGCGGCGAAAGGCGGTGGAGTGACGGGAGGCTCGCTGCCAGGGACGACGCCTCCGTTGGTCACCTCAGTCCGCAGCGCTCGGCGTGATCGCTACGGTTGGTTTTCTTCGGGGACGGGGCAACTGAGGCCTTTGCCGTACATCCCGGAACGATCGAAGCAGCACGGGCGTCGCTTGCCTTTGGCGAGCATGTCGCAGGCGTTGCTGATGCGGCGTGCGCGAGTCTCCGCCTGTTTCGCGGAGACGATCCACTGAATCCAGTCTCGCCGCGCGACGGGGGTGATGTTCTTCCACGCCGCTTTCGCCTTCGCCGGGGCCGAAGCGAGCGCCTTCCGCAGATCGGGCGGCAGCCTCGGCTCAGGCTCGCGATCGGGGGGAATCGGCGTGATCTCCAGCGTGACGGCGCTGCCGACCTCCGCGCCCGCCGCCTCGCGCAGGCTCCTGTCCACCTTGAGCCAGTGGCCGCCGCGGCCGTCCGGCTCGAGTGTGGTTCGGACGGCAGCGCCGTTGAGCGTGCCTTCGACGGTCACCTGCCCGCGCGACGGCAACTTCGCGCTGGCCTGCTTCGGGAGAGACAGAAACGACCACGAGGGGCGCTTCCGCCCATCGGGGGCAGCCGGCCTGAGAAGTTCGGCGCGACAACGGATTGTGTGAACGGCTTTGGCCATCGCGTTCATGCCGGACGTGACGATGATATCGCGGCAGATCGGCGAGTGAGGCGTCGGATGCTCGTCGCGTCCGGCGTCAAGCCTGCCGCTTCACCATCTCCTCGACCCACGCCGGCACGTAGGGGATTGTGCAGCCCTTGGAGACGGGCCAGTCCTTGTAGAGGCCGATCTTCTCGGCGATGGCGAGGGCGCGCTTGCGGTGCGCAGGGTGGTGAATGCCAATCGCGGCGACGGGGTGACCACCCTCCCCGAACTACGGGTTTGGCGCCGCTTAGGAGTCCACATTCGCGCTGAGTTCAACGTCCTCAGGGAGGAGGTACACTTCGCGAAACACGCGAAGCGCGATTCGGGCTGCCCCGCCAGCATCACGGCCTGTTTCGAGTTGGAAGCCGCTCTCGGTGCGTGTTCCACCCAACGAGCTGAACAACCTCTCGGCACGCTCCCATTCCTCCGGTGTCAGGGCTTCGGCGGGCAGGTCCAGCAGAAGCGGCTCTCGCTTAGAGCCTGCAAACTGCACGAACTTGCCACTTTGGGAGTGTTCGATGATCGCGAACGCCGCATCGTTCCGGCTGAGCACCTCCTGTAAGGCGGTCGTTATTCTTCCCTCTGGTGTTGCGGGCGGAGACACACTTCGTTCAGCGCAGCCTCCGAAGAGGATCGTCGTCCAGCCGAAGAGTGCGGCGAGAACTGTCTTGGCCATTGTGCGCTCCCTTCGAGAGGCATCGTACTGCATCTGCACGCGCGAGACATCGAGAGTCGCTCGTCCTCGCTGCTTACCCTTGCCCCTGCCGCTTCACCATCTCCTCGACCCACGCCGGCACGTAGGGGATTGTG
>JAHCJE010000199.1 GCA_026128865.1 Phycisphaeraceae bacterium
GACCGAGCGGTTCCACTACGACGGGGTGCGCCGGGTTCAGGAGGTGGTGATCGACCCGCTGACGAGCGGCGGCGGCGCGCTGGCGTCCGGCGACCCGGAACTGGAGGCGCTCGCGCTGGCGACCGTTCCCTCTGGGCACCCTGCCGCGCGTGCTGCGGGACTACATCGGTGCTACGGCGGCCGCGCTGCAAGTTGACCCTGCGATGGTCGCGCTGCCGGTGCTCACGGCGTGCGCGGGTGCGATAGGCGCGACGCGGCGGCTGACGCTGAAGCCGGAATGGAGCGAGTACCCGATCGTCTGGGGTGTTGTGGTGGCGCGTTCGGGCAGCGTGAAGAGCAGCGCGATGGACGCCGCGCTCTGGCCGCTGCGCGAACTTCAGGACCGCGCGTTTGAGGAGCACGAGCAGGCGATGGAGTTGCACGGCCAGGAGTTGCGCGAGTGGGAGGCGCGCAGCAAGAAGGGCATGACGGACGACTCAAAGCCCCCCGTGCCGGTCTGCCGACGGTTCGTGATGGCGGATGCAACCGTCGAGTCGGCCGCGCCGATCCTCCGCGACAACCCGCGCGGCGTGATGCTCGCGCGAGACGAACTCCGTGCGTTCCTCGCGTTCGATCGGTACAAAGGCTCGCACGCGCGGGGCGGCGAGGCCGCGACCTGGCTTGAGGCGCATCGGGGGGGGCAGTGGATCGTCGATCGCAAGACGACGGGCATGATCTACGTTCGCCGGGCCGTGGTGAACGTGGTCGGCACGATCCAGCCGACGATCCTGCGGCTGGCCGTCGGCGGCATCGACGGCGAGCACGTTGCGGACGGGCTGCTCGCGCGCTTCCTGCTCGCCATGCCGCCGGAGCGCGCCAAGCGATGGAGTCGCGCGGGCGTGCATCCGGACGTGAAGCGTACGTACTGCGGCGTGATTCACGCGCTGGCCGAACTCGCGTTCGATGACGCGGGCGACCCCGTGCCGCTGTTCCTCTCGTCGGACGCGGAAAGCGTCTGGGCGGCGTTCTTCGAGGCGAACGATGCCCGGCGCACCGAGGCCGCGACGGACGCGGAGGCCGCGATGCTGGCGAAGGTGGAAGCGGCCGCGGCGAGGCTCGCCTTGATCGTGCAACTGGCGAGCGACCCCGCAAGCGACGCGGTGGACGCCGCGTCGATGAGAGCGGGCGTCGCGCTCGCGCACTGGTTCGCGGACGAGGCGCGGCGGCTCTACTCGACCTTCGGCGAGTCTGAGGAGCAAGCCGAGCGGCGTCGGCTTGTGGACCTGATCGCGCGCAAGGGCGGCAGCCTGAGCGGGCGGGAACTCTGGCAGGCTCGCCGACGGCGGTACGCATCCGTCGATGAAGCCGAAGCAGACCTCGACCGGCTGGCGGCGGTCGGGTTTGGCGACTGGATGTACCCGCCGACGACTGGCGGCCGCCAGCCCGCCCGGCGGTTCGTGCTCACCGCGTACAACGGGACGACGGACAACGAAAGCCCCCGTGGCGATGCCGAGAACGGTACTTCCGTTGTTCGTTGTCCTGTTGCCGGGGACGGAACGCACGACGACCTCGACGGCTGCTCGGACTACCCGGACGACGGTGGGGGTGCGCCATGACCCACCCCCGGACTGACAACACCCCGTCACCGGCCCGGTTCGTCGTGGAACTCCGGGCCGACCCGCAGGGCCGGGACCGCTTCGGCCGCGAGCCGTCGGTCCGGCTGCGGCTGCTGCTCAAGCTCGCGGGGCGCGGGCTGGGGCTGCGGTGTACGGCGGTGCGGACGGTCGGGGGCGGCGTCGAGGCGGACGGCTCGGGGAGGTGCCCGGGGGTATCGAGCATCAACGGTAGAAACGAAGGTTGACAGAAGCATCAACGGGTGGTATCGTGCCCGCATGGCCCGCGTCCTGCTCACCCCGAGCGCGGCGGAGGAACTCGACGCCCTGCCGGTCGTCGCCCACGTCCGGGTGTTGAAGGTGATCGACCGGCTCGCGTCGTGGCCGGACGTGAGCGGGGCCAAGCCGCTACGGGGCGCGCTCAAGGGCCAGTACCGCATCCGCACCGGGGACTACCGCGTGCAGTTTGCGGTGAGCGGGAAGGGCGCGGACGCGGCGGTGACGGTGGTGAAGATCGAGCATCGGGACGGTTTCTACGACGAGTGAGGTTCGGCATGGACAAGGTGAACCTGAAACTGGACGACCGCGAGTACGTGATCCTGCCGCGTGAGGAGTACGACCGCCTGGCCGGATTGGCCAAGGCCGCGGACCTTCCGCCGATGCCAAAGGCGGACAAGGACGGGAACTTCCCCGCGGCCGAGTATGGTCGGGCGTCGCTGGCCCGGAAGATCATCCGCGGCCGAGCCGAACTCGGCATGACACAGCGTGAGTTGGCCAAGCGGGCGGGCATCGCGTTCGAGCACTTGAATCGGATCGAAAGAGGGCACGTGACGCCGAGCGTGGCGACGGCTGAGAAGATCGAACGCGCCCTGCGGGCAGCGTCGAAGCGGAATGGAGCGTGACCGATGGCCAGAGCATGGAAGCGAGCCGAGAACAAGCGCAAGGCCGGGACGGCGTGGATGCTCACCTGGCGCGACTGGGAGTGTGTCCGGGGCGAGTGGACCATGCGCGAGCGCACGCGGACGGGCTTTACCGACAAGGCCGCGACGCTCTCGCTCGGGGCGCAACTTGAGGACACGGCCCGCAAGCGTCGGGACGGCTTGATCGACCCGGCGGAGGAACGGCGCATCGGGCACGTCCGGCGTCCGCTGGACGAGCACCTCGACGACTTCCGGCGCGTGCTGGAAGCGAAGGGCAACTCGGGCGAGCACGTCGGCAGGATCGTCGGCGCGGTGCGGAAGGCCGCGGGCACGCTCGGCTGGGAGCGCATCGCGGACCTCGACGCGCCGACGCTCGCCGAGCACGTCCAGACGCTTCGGGACGGCGGCAAGAGCACTGCCGCAATCAATCGGCGTCTGGCGGGTATCAAGGCGTTCTCGCGCTGGCTCGCGGCGCACGGTCGGCTCTCGGCCGATCCGCTCGCGTCGGTGCGGCTGCTGAACGAGCGCACCGACCGGCGGCGCGTGCGCCGGGCACTGACGGACGACGAGATTCGTGCTCTGCTGGACGCGACGCGCGAGGCCGGGCCGGTGGTGTCGGTCCCGAAGCGGTACAAGCGCGAC